>JAFVDR010000314.1 GCA_017476165.1 Treponema sp.
CGTACCTTTGAACCTTGTGCAAAACAAATGCATTTTGTAAATATTGCAAGTCGTTATAAACAGTTTCCACAGAAAGATTTCTTCCGCTTGCTTTCATAAAATCAGAAATACGTTTTGCCGAAAAAATATTTCCCACATTGTCAGCTACATACAAAATGATTTTTTCAAGTAATGAACTTTCCCTTATCTTGTTTTTTGAAATGATGTCTTTTAAAAGAACTGTAGAATAAATTCCTTCGAGATAAGAGCGAATTTGTGTGTCATTTTCCATCATATCTTTTAATCCTGGGAATCCCCCAACCGTCATAAACTTTAAAAAGCTGGCACTAGATTCTTCAAGCGAGTTAAAGTATAAGAATTCTTTGTATGAAAGCGGATTAATATTGATTATGACGTAGCGACCACTCAGATAGGTTGCAAGTTCTGATGACAAAAGCCGTGCATTGCTGCCTGTTATATAAATATCTGTGTCTATAGTTTTTGAAGAATAGAGGCTGTTTACACATTTTTCCCAATCAACACATTCTTGAATTTCATCGAATAAAAGGTATAGCTTTTTTCCACTTGAACTATGTTTTTTTATTTCCGCATAAAGAGAGTTTGCATTTAGCAAAGCAGCATTTTCAAAATCTTCAAAATTTATGCTCAAAATCTGTGAAGGTGAAATGTCTTTTTCAATTAATTTTTTTTCGATAAGCGAAAGTAAAAAAGACTTTCCGCTTCTTCGTATTCCCTGAATAACTTTGATAACAGGCTTGTCTTTATAAAGAGATATGATTTCATCTGCACAGGCTCTGTCTAAAACACTTTGTTTCATTTGTTTCCATTATAAACGAAACTTTTTGTAAAAGCAATAAAAGTTTTGGTTATAACTGAAACTTTTTAACAAAACTGCAATTTGTACCGAATCATTTTGCAGAACCTGCAATAAATTTTTGCGGTCGTATTTGTCATGCGTACCGTCCGTATTTGTTTTCAAACACTGCCGCAATTGCATTAAACTAGCTAGGACTCTGCGTCACAATTTCTGAAAAGGAAACAGCCCGTTACTTGTAAATAAATCCATTATGCGGTACTATTCCTAGAATATGAAAGCAATTATTACAGTAGTAGGAAGCGACAAAGTAGGTATTATTGCAAAGGTATCTGCTTACCTTGCGGAAAAGTCAATTAATATAGTAGACATTACACAGACAATTTTGAGCGGTAATTTCGTAATGATGATGATGGTAGACTTTGAAAAGTCTTCAACCGACATTGACGGAGCACGCAAGGATTTGACAGAAACCTGCCGCAACATGGGTGTGGAAATCAACCTCATGAGCGAAAAGGTATTCAGTGAAATGCACCGAATCTAAGGACTTGCATTCCTGCACATGTACGGCAGGCAGCATGTCATAAAGACATCATGTGCTGCAGTTCGCCTTTTCCAGAAAGTGCTCTTTTAGGTTACCCGTGAGGGGGCGGAACAGGCATTCCTTTTCCAGCCGCAGAAAAGCATCCCTGCTTATATTCGTTGCCCCGTAACGGGCAATGTTGTCAGTGTAAATTTGGCTGTCAATGAGCTGTCCGCCACATTCAGCAAAAGCACGTGCGAACAAAATGAATGCACTTTTGGAGCTGTTGTCCATCTTCGTAAACATTGATTCACCGCAAAAAACACTGCCAATCAAAACACCGTAAAATCCGCCAACAAGATTACCTTCATGCCATGCTTCAAAGCTATGGGCAAATCCAGCCTCATGAAACTCTGTATACGTCTGAATCATTTTGTTGCCAATCCAAGTACCGTCCTGCCCTTCCCTCTTCATTTTGCGGCACTCTTCCATGACACTCTCAAAGCAGGCATCCATAGTATATGTATACGGAGTATGCTTTAAAAAACGGTCAAGGCTCTTGGGAACATGAAGGTTTTCAATCCGCAAGCAAAACCTCGGATTCGGCGAATACCACACAACGGGTTCTCCTTCGTCCTCATCAAACCACGGGAACACGCCCTGCATGTAGGCAGAATACAGCATTTGAATGGTCAAATCCCGTGAAACAAGGCACGCGCCATTGTATTCAGCAAGCGGTTCTGGAAAAGTGAGAATGGTACCGGTATCAAGCATACGAAAAAGACAATGCGTTTGCATCAACATCTATGCGGACATGTCCGCCAGTACTCAATTTACCAAACAAAAGCTCATCCACCAGCGGAGATGCAATAAGCTCTTCGGCAGTGCGGGCAATGTTGCGTGCCCCGAATTCCCTGCTGTACCCCTTTTCTGCAATAAACGAAACCGCCGCATCAGACACATCAAGAACTACGTTCTTTTGTGCAAGTCGAGATGCTATCTGCAAGACATTCTTGCGCACAATATCTTTCGTAATGTCACTGGAAAGATGAAAAAACGGAATGACAGCATCCAGTCTGTTGCGAAATTCAGGGGAAAACGTTTTGTCCACGGCATCTTTCAGCGTAGCCCGATCATCGGCAGCAGAAACAGTACCAGAGCCGAACCCCATGAAACCTTTTTCCATGTCCCGTGCACCGGCATTACTCGTCATGATGATGATGCAGTTGCGGAAATCAGTCTTGCGTCCCTGATTGTCAGTAAGCATGCCGTAATCCATCACCTGCAGCAAAATGTTGTAGATATCCTGATGCGCCTTTTCAATCTCGTCAAACAATACGATGGAATGAGGTTCTTTGCGTACGGAATCAGTAAGTATGCCACCGTTTTCATAGCCGACATATCCGGGAGCAGAACCTATCAAGCGGCTTACCGTATATTTTTCCTGATATTCGCTCATGTCAAAGCGCAAAAGCTTTTCGCCAAGCGTGTCGGCAAGGACTTTAGTCAGCTCTGTCTTGCCCACTCCTGTCGGTCCAACAAACAAAAATGCAGCTTCGGGCTTTTCCATATTACGAAAACCGGCACGTGCTTTTTTTACGGCAAGACACACCGCACGAACAGCTTCGTCCTGCCCGAATATCTGAGCTTTTACCGTTTCTTCAATATTCCTAAGACTGTCTTTTTCATGTACCGTAACGGTTTCGATCGGCACACGAGCCATCTTTGCAGTTATCCTTCGGATTATCTGTTCTGATACGACAGGCTTTACCGATGATTTTCGTGCATGAATGCGAAGGTAGGCTCCAGCCTCATCCATAATGTCAATGGCTTTGTCCGGCAGCCTGCGGTCTGTCAGGTATTGTACAGACAAATCCACTGCACACTCCAGAGCTGCAAGCGGATACTTTACCCTGTGATAATCTTCATATCGAGGCTTTAAACCTGACAAAATCTTTACGCAGTCATTGCGTGACGGTTCAAGAACATCAATTTTCTGAAACCGCCTGGAAAGGGCACGGTCTTTTTCAAAAATCTTTGAATATTCTTCAAATGTCGTAGAACCGATGCACCTGATTTTTCCGCTCGTAAGGACGGGCTTTAATATGTTTGCCGCATCTAGAGCACCGTTTCCCACAGCTCCAGCCCCCACAATCGTGTGAATTTCATCTATAAAAAGAATCGCTTTTTCCTTTTTCAAAAGTTCGTCCGTAATCTTCTTAAGTCGATCCTCAAAATCTCCACGGTATTTTGTTCCTGCAAGCAGGCTTCCCATGTCGAGTGAAAACACTTCATAGCCGAGCAACAGTTCCGGCACTTTATTGTGCACAATCAGCGAAGCAAGCCCTTCGGTAATAGCAGTCTTGCCGACTCCCGCATCACCAACATGCAGGGGATTGTTTTTCGTGCGGCGACACAGCACCTGAATGGTACGTTCAATTTCTTCTTCTCGACCGACAAGCACATCCAATTCACCAGCTTTCGCTTTTTCAGTAAGGTTCGTTGTATACTTGTCCAATACAGAAGGAGTCGATGAAGGAGAGCCGTCATTACGACTACTGGCATCAAGACTAATGGCTTCAAGAAGAACAAGCCTGTTTATGCCGTTTTTCTTCAGAATGAACGAGCAGTAATTGTTTTCTTCTTCTATCATGCTCACAAGGACATCGGACATAGTTATGACAGATTTATCCGCATTCAGGCACTGTTGCCCCGCACGCTCTATAACGGAATTGAACCCAAAAGACGGTTCAGTGCCGCCGGAATCAATTACCGGTACATTGCCAGAAAGATACGATTCAAGGTCATAGGATATGCCGCTTACATTTGCACCGCATGTCAAAAGCAATTCCGACACCTGCTCATAGTCCAATGAAACCAGCAGCAGATGCTCTGGAGTCAAAAACTCATGGTGATGAGCCTCTGCTTTTTTATATGCAGCATTTATGATTTTATTCAGCAATGAATCAATTTCCATTACAACTCCATCCTATTCGCAGCTTTCAAGCTTGCAGTTAAGGGGAAATCCATTGGAACGGGCAAGCTTCATGGTTTTTTCAGCCTTTGAAGCGGCAATGTCATAGGTGTATATTCCAGCAACACCTTTCCCTGTTTTATGAACCGATTCCATGATGATCACTGACTCCGCCCTATTTTTTTGAAACACAGATTCAAGAACAGATACAACAAAATCTTTCGTTGTGTAGTCATCATTCAAAAGAATTACTTTATAGTCCTTTGGAGGCTGCACATCATTTTGGATAAGTAGCTCACCTTCATTTTCATTCCATTCCATAACACACAGAACTATATCATTTTTATAAAAAAAGGTGTACCCACCAGCAAAAAACAGGGTATATAATAGAATCTGTATGGAACAGACATTATTTTTTGGCGCAGCCTATTATCCCGAATACATTCCACATAGCCTTGACGGAGGAAGCACCGACCGCATCGAAAAAGACATCAGCATGATGCAGGCAGCAGGCATGAACATCATACGCATTGCTGAATCAACATGGAGCACAGAAGAGCCGTCTGACGGTACATTTGATTTTTCTTACGTAGACAAGGTGCTTGCCGTGCTTGAAAAACATGGTATGAAGGCAATCATTGGCACTCCTACGTATGCCACTCCCAGTTGGCTCATAAAAAAGGATCCTTCCATCATGGTGACACGAAAAGACGGACAGGCTCTCTATGGCATGAGGCAGAGCATGGACATACTGAACCCGACATTTCTGTTTCATGCGGAAAGAATCATCAGAAAATTGATAGAACACGTTGCACGGCATCCTGCGGTCTGCGGTTACCAAATAGACAACGAAACAAAACATTACGGCAATTACGGTCAGCATGCACAGCAAAAATTCAAGGAATACATTAAGGAAAAATTCAAAACGCCCCAGCAGTTTAATGACGCATTCCGTCTGGCCTACTGGAGCAATTCCATCAGCACATGGGATGACCTGCCGGACATGAGGGGATGCATCAACGGAGGTCTTGCCTGTGAATACGAGAGATTTCTCCGCACGTGCGTTGCAAACTATCTTTTGTGGCAATCAAAAATCGTGTCTGAATACAAGAGGGAAGATCAGTTCATTACCCACAACTTTGACTTTGAGTGGCGCAAGACAGGTTCGGCAATAGCCCAGGACGGCTATTCCTATGGAGTGCAGCCAGATGCATGGCATCTGGAAGAATCCAGGGCTGTTACACTTACAGGTACAGATATCTATCACCCCACACAGGATTTTCTAACAGGTGCAGAAATTGCATTCGGAGGGGATTCCATCAGAACATTGAAACAGCAGGGGTATCTGGTTGTGGAAACGCAGGCACAGGCATTCAAGCATTGGACACCATATCCTGGACAACTCAAGCTACAGGCATACAGCCACCTTGCCAGCGGAGCAAAAGGGGTCATGTACTGGTCATGGCAGTCCATCCACAACGGTTTTGAAACATACTGGAAAGGCCTATTAAGCCACAATCTTGAACCAAATCCAATATATAATGAAGCAGCTGCCTTTGGTGCAGAATGGAAAAAACTCGGAACTCTTCTTTCTAGATTCACGAAAAAGAACCGCGTTGCCCTTGTAACAGACAACCTTTCACTGTCTTCGTTCAAGTGGTTCCCCATACACAAAGACATCAGCTACAATGATGTAGTACGATGGATGTTCGATTCCCTGTACGAAATGAACATTGAATGTGACATCATTGACATTCATGCACTGGAGACCAGTCATTATGACATGATTGTCGTGCCTGCATTGTACTGCGCTTCCGAAGAATCCTTATGCAAGCTGAAATCATTCGTAAGCAATGGCGGAGTCATGGTGTCAAGCTTCAAGAGTTTTGTCGCAGACGAACAGTCCACTGTGTACGATGACAATCAGCCGCATCTGTTGACGGACTGCTTGGGTATTACGTACAGCCAGTTTGTGCAGCCACACAACATGATGCTTGCCGGCAGCGAATGCACAGGTTTCGCGGAGCTGCTCGTGCCCACTACAGCACATGTTGTTTCCGCCTATACACATCGATACTGGGGAAACTATGCAGGCATTACAAAAAACGCATTTGGGAAAGGCATAGCCTATCATGTAGGAAGCTTTATCAGCAAGGATGCCCTCAAACAAGTACTGTGGAGTGCTGCAGAAACCGTACACATTACAGAAAGCATACCGCCATTCACATGGCCGATCATTGTCCGTAGCGGCACAAATGAAGAAGGCAAAAAACTGCATTTTATCCTGCATTATAGTCAGGATCAGAAAAACATTTCCTGTCCCTATGCCGCTGTTTATGATGCACTCACAGGTGAAAAATATACAATGGGAGATTCCATTATCCTGCATGACTGGGACGTAAAGATTCTGGCAGAAGAGCAATAGAAGCATGTACCGATAGACTGTCGGTACGCATACCGATATGCTGTCGGTAACATGTACCTATAGACTATCGGTATACATGCATATTGGAACAGGTGCTATTGTTTGCTTGACAGACAGACTACGTCCGCTTTCAGAAAACCTTCTATCAATGTCAGTGTGGGATCTGTAATCCAAAGAGCAATCGCGCGAACTTTGCCTACTGTACAGTAGGCAAAGGGAGTTGACAGGCTCCCTTTGCCCGAAGCCTTGCTACGCACGGCTTCGGGCAAAGGATATTCCCTGTCGGTTGTCTTCGAA
>JAFVDR010000315.1 GCA_017476165.1 Treponema sp.
AAGATGATCTTTTCCGGCCTTTTCAACAATCCTTTTTGTTTCAGCCTTTATCTGATCTTCCGTACCTTTGTACAGAACATCATCCTTGGTGTTTCCAAAACCACCCAGTACAGTGCGGCTACCGAAAATCTTTTTACCTTCTTCAAGGCTTACTCCTTCAACGGCAACTGCCCAGTTTACAATGTCCACAGGGTAATCCTTGTACCATTCCAGATGGTTTCGTGCACCTTCGTAGCCGCAGATATGCAAAATGCTGTGAGGACTTACGGCTTTTGCTGCTTCAAGAATTTTTATTTCAGAAGGAGCAACGACTTCTTTGTATATGCTTTCAGTAATGCGGGAATCCTGCACATTTTGTGCGCTCAAATAGATTCCGTCTGCACCAGCTTCCGAAATGACAGCCTGTGCAAGAGCAGCAAGATCTTCTGCAATGACATCAAGTACATGCTTAACGGCAGCCTTGTCCTGAATGATAAAGTCGGCTTCTTTTTTTGCACCAGCTTCTGAAAAACCGCCCAGCAGAATTTTCAGCGATGTCGATGGTGCAAATATGTTGTAGAATGTTACAGGATTATACGAAAACACGGCACGCTGTTTTTTTACCAGTTCCACCTGTTCGCGAATCCAAGGATGATCTTTTCCCAAAGGCTCGACTGCAAGCAAATCTTTTGCAGACGAAGCCTTTTTTATCAGTTCGTTTGGATAGTTAAAATAACCGTCCGTCATGAGCTTTACAAAATCAGGCTGAAATGCAGTAAAAAAATGTTTATGTCCGTCAACGTTCTGCTGAGGAATTGTCCTGTCTTTGAATGCATCCTGTGTTTCTGGGTGTACAAAGTGAAACCAAAAGCCAACAGGAATTCTTGCCTGCTTTCTTCCGTCCAACGTTTCCAATACCAATGCTCTTTTATCTTCGCTCATCATAGACCTCCATGCATGCAGCAATACACACTTTAGGAAAGCAATGCATTTCAAGGAAAAACAGAGCGTTCCTAGTTCTTAACTAGGTTTGTTATAGCATTTATATACATACTTTAGCAATAGGTTTCATCATACAAAATTTCTATCATCATTAATAAGAAAAGACTATAAGGCAACGTCATTCGATAAAATCATCCGATAAAAAAAACGCTTGCAGTTGTACTGCAAGCGGCTTTTTTTCACTTGGTTTCAAACCCACTGCCAATAGCATTCATTGTTTCATAAAAATGGGGAAAACTGACAGAACAGCATTCGGCATTCTTTACGACAACGGCACTGCCATCACGAAGGCCAAGGCCAAAACACGAAAGAGACATTGCTACACGGTGGTCATCATAGCTTTCAACCTCTGCACCATGCAGGCAGAATGCAGGATTTGCACTTCCATCGGCACGGACCGGTGAATGACCATGTATTACCATGTAGTCATCACCTTCCTCTACTTCTGCACCAAGCTTTGTCAGTTCCTTACGAAGAACAACAATGCGGTCTGTTTCTTTTCTGCGGCACACGCCAATATCTTCTATATAGGTGGTTCCTTCCGTAAAGCAGGCTGCAACG
>JAFVDR010000316.1 GCA_017476165.1 Treponema sp.
GGTTGGCAAGTCTGTTTGCTTCGTCAAGCCGGGCAATCAAGTCCATGTCGGGGTTTTCAAGCATCATGTACATGACAAGGATGCTCAGAGCAGTACCAAAGCCTACCATAAGGATTTTGGGAAAATACATCTGCACCAAAGCTACCGAACCTTCCATAATGGCAAAGCACAGCAAAGGAACCATCCTGCGGAATTTTACGCGGGCATGGTTAATCAGTCCTGCAATGACTGCAAACAACACGCAGTAGGTTGAAAAAAAGTAGACGCACTTTGAAGGAATGCCATAGGAATAAACATATCTTTCCTTGCCACCATAATATAGTGGCATAACAAAAACAACAATGCAGCACCCTACAAACGGGATGATGATGCATGAAAGCATTACATTCAGCCGCTTTCTGCCGCTGGCAGAAATTCCTTTGTAAACAAAATTGGAAAACACATAGACAACGGAAAGCGTTATCCACGACAGCATGACAATCAAATAGCCTTTGCTGAAAAAGACATTCACAACAGGGGGAACGGTTTTTCGTTCCGTAATGGTAATGACACTTATGATGTCAAACAAGAGTTCTACTATGGTAAGGGGAAGCAAAATGCGAAAGACAGAATTTTGAAGGGAATGCCACCGAGGCTTAGAGAAAAATACAAGCGTCAAAACAACGACGACAGACAAGCCTGCAATCTGAAATTCTATGCTATATGGCATGCATACAGTATAAACCAAAGAAGTCCATGCGTCTACCGTTTTGCTGACTGCATAGAAAAAGAGTCAGAGTAGAGTTTCAGTCCTTTCCACAGTTGCCCTACTGCATACGTTGCAACTGTTTATTATTTTCTATATAATAAAGCGAAAATAAATCAAGGGAACCTCGAAAGACTTCAGTTTTTTCAGGTAACTTTGAAAGAGACATTTTCAATGAGAGGTCAGTATGGCATACTATTACAATGAACCGTCTCACACTTTTGGTGAGTATCTTCTTATTCCTGGATATACATCGGCAGACTGCATTCCTGAACATGTATCATTAAAAACTCCGGTTGTTCGGTTCAATAAAAAGGCAGGCGAAACTGCTGACCTTTACATGAACATTCCTATGACAAGTGCCGTGATGCAGTCCGTTTCCGATGACAAGCTTGCAATTGCCCTTGCAAAAGAAGGCGGAATCAGCTTTATCTATGGTTCACAGACTATTGAAGATCAGGCAGCAATGGTTGCCCGCGTAAAAGCATACAAGGCTGGTTTTGTTACGTCAGATTCAAACATCCGCCCGGATCAGACGCTTGAAGAAGTGTGCCAGCTGATAGAAAAAACAGGTCACAGCACCATTGCAGTTACAGACGATGGTTCGGCACATGGAAAGCTGGAAGGAATCATCACGGAAAGAGATTTCCGCATCAATCATGTTCCTGCAAATTCCAAAGTAAAAGAATACATGACACCGTTCAAAGATTTGATTACAGGTCAGGACGGCATTTCCTTGAACGAAGCAAATGACATCATCTGGGCAAACAAAGTAAACCAACTTCCGATCATTGACAAAGATGAACGTCTTGTTTCTCTGGTGTTCCGAAAAGACTTTGACAGCCACGTAACCTATCCAAACGAGCTTTTGGATTCTCGCCACCGCTACATTGTCGGGGCTGGAATCAACACTCGGGACTAC
>JAFVDR010000317.1 GCA_017476165.1 Treponema sp.
CTGCGGCAAGAAATTCAATCGTTGGTATGCAATGGTATGGATGGAAAAAATCATAGGTGAACATATATGAAAATAGCTGTCAGTGCATGTCTTTTGGGGCAGAATTGCAAATACAATGGCGGAAACAATTACAGTAAAAAGGTTGCTGCGTTCCTTGAGGGGCATTCTGTCATTCCTGTCTGTCCTGAAGTGTTGGGAGGCCTTCCCACACCTCGGGAACCTGCCGAGATTGTGTGCGGTCATGTGCGTCACAAGGACGGTTCATCCGTGGATGAAGAATTTCGCAATGGAGCCAGGATTGCCCTTGATAAAATCAAGGCATCAGGGGCTGACTGTGTGATTCTGCAGCCCAGAAGCCCTTCGTGCGGAGTCAAGTCTGTTTATGACGGAACTTTTTCTGGAAACCTTATTCCCGGAACAGGGGTGTTTGTACAACTGCTAAAGGAAAACGGCATCAAGGTGATTGATGCTGCAGACATATAAAAACGGGTGCTAGCTGTTCGTTTCCTTTACTTTTTGTCCATCAAATATGTATATGACATGATTGCACATCTCTACGATGCGGGAATCGTGTGTTGAAAAAACAAATGTGGTTGACAGTTCCCTGTTCAGCTTCTGCATGAGTTCAAGTATCTGTTCTCCGTTTTTGCTGTCGAGGTTTGCCGTTGGTTCATCGGCAAGAATGACGGGTGCTTTTGTAACTAATGCCCGTGCAATGGCAACACGCTGCCGCTGTCCTCCGCTGAGTTCTGCCGGTTTGTGAGTTTTCCATGCCGTCAGTCCAACGGTTTCAATGAGATACGATATCCATTCCTCTTTTTCTTTTCCTGACATTTTTTCATGCTTTTCCTTTTTGTCCATAAGGTTCAGAGGCAGTTCTACATTTTCGTATACGTTCAGGACTGGAATAAGGTTGAAATTCTGAAAGATGAAGCCGACATGGGCGCTTCGTATCTGGGTGATTTTGGAATCCAGCTCTTTGGGAATTTTGTTTCCTTCGGGAAGATTTGAATGTGAATATACATCAATGCCGTCAAGGATAATGCCGCCTTCTGAAGGAAGGTCTATGAGTCCTATCAGGTTGAGAAGTGTCGATTTTCCAGAACCGGAAGGTCCTGATATGGCTGCGAATTCTCCCCTGTTTATGCTGAAGGAAACATTTTTCACTGCGGGAACGGAAAGTTTTCCCATCTGATAGTTTTTACTTACATTGTGCAATTCGATAATAGCCATGCTGCCACTATAGCATATTTGTGGTGTCGGTTGCAATCTCGGAATGCATTCTGCAAAACCTTGTTTTTTTACGCGTAGTATGGTAGTATCTTTTCAATGTTTGCATTCCGCTTTGCCCTGAAAAATGTTCTTTCCAGAAAAAGTTCCCTTGTCATTATCTTGTTCATTGCTTTTTCAATTTCCCTTCTCGTTGTATCGAATGCCATTTTCGATGGTACTGACAGTGGCATGGAAAAGACATTCATCAACAGTTTTACTGGAAACATTGTCATTTGCCCAAAAGCCGATGTCCCCATGAGCCTTTTTGGCGACGAAACTCCTTTGACGGGAAAGCTTACGGCAATTCCTGAGATTGTTCCGTTTTCTGACGTGTACGGCTGTGTTTCGGCAATGGAAGGCATCGATGTCATTCTGCCACAGATTACGGGCTTTTCTTCCATACAATACAAGACGGCCGCAGGCAGAACTGACCATGACGAGTTTTACTTTTTTGGCGTTGATGCAGAAGACTATGTAAACAACATGCCTGGCATCCACATTATTGAGGGGTGCAGTTTTTCAAAGGGCGAAAAGGGCATCATGCTCAGCAAGGCGGCCTTGAAAGCCATGGAAGAGGAAAGTGAAATGCCTATAGATGTAAAGGTTGGCGATAATTTGACAGTCTATTTCACTGACGGCGTTTCGATGACAATCCGTTCTGTTCCTCTTGTGGGGGTGTATGATTATGAGGTTGAAAATCCTACGCTTGACCAAATTGTCATCATTGACCCCGTAACGCTGCGTGCCATCCATGAAATTCAGGATGTCATGTCCGATGAAGACATCGATCCTGATGCAATGAACCTTATTGATTCTTCGTTGGATGATTTTGATTCCCTGTTTGCAGATGCATCGGATAGTGAAGGAACTGAGGCTGAAACGCAGGATTTTGGCCCGCTGCAAGATGGAACTGAAGGGGCTTCTGAATCAGCTGATTCGGGCAGCGAAAGTTCTGTGTGGACGTTTCTTATCTGCAAAACATCGGAAAAGGCTCGCATCAATACGATTATCCGCCGCCTGAATGCTGAGTTCAAAAAGAACGATTGGCCTGTGCAGGCTGTAAAATGGCGTTCTGCCGCAGGCGGTTCCGTTGCAATGGTCTTTTACTTGCGAGTCATACTTAATATTGGCATTCTGCTGATTCTGTTGACCGGCTTTATTGTCATTGCCAATACGCTGATTATTTCTGCATTGAGCCGTGTCTGTGAAACGGGTACATTGCGCGCCATTGGTGCTAGCAGGCGTTTTATTGCCCTTCAGTTTCTGTTTGAAACTGCACTTTTGACGGTTACGGCCGGCATTGCAGGATGTGCCTTGGGTGCTGCATTCAATGCACTGATTCAGATGCTGAACATTCATATCGGCAACAATCTTCTTGTCCAACTTTTTGGAGGAACATCCATTAGGACTGTGCTGACCGCATCCAATCTCTTTGGTTGCATGATGCTGTCCTGCATGCTTGCTGTTGTCGGCTGGCTGTATCCGTTGCGGATCGCACTTGGCGCGAATCCTGTTGTTGCCATGAGGGGGCAGGCATAATGAAGCTGTTTTATTCTAATCTTGCGCTCCATACGCTGGTGAACAATCGGCGGCAATATGTATCTCTGTTTGCCGTATGCGTTGTAGGCATTGCAATAATGCTTTCTGCTGTGTGGGTAACCGACGGCATGTTGAAGGCTGTTGAGGACAAAGCCCGAATATATTACGGAGGCGATCTTGTTTTCATGGGAGGCATCAATGAAGAAAACATGGAGAACTCCTCTGAAAAAATGACTGTAATACAATCATTTGTTCCCGATAATGCTCTGTTGTCGTATCGCATAGAATATGATGCTCGTAGAACCCAGATTTTTTTTGAAGGAACTGGTGTAAGGCAAAGGATGCTAAAAGGTGTTGATTTCGATAAAGAATATAATCTTCTAAGCCATTTGAATTTTATAGAGGGAAAAGTAGAAACAGTTCCCAAACACAACAATATGATTATTTCCGAGGCTATTGCACGGAAATTGGGTGTAAAAGTTGGAGATTGTGTTATTTTGCAAGTAAAAACAGATAAAGGGTATCTGAATACGCTAGATATGTATATTTCTGGTATTTTTGTGGATTCCAGTCTGTTTGGCATGTATACGGCTTATTTAGACATTCGTGCACTTCGTTTTCTTTCTGGTAGATCTGATGATTTTGTAAACAGAATTTGTATTTATTATCCGTATGGAAATTTTGCCCAGCGAGATGTTCTGCGATTGCAAAAACAATTGGAAGAAAGTTTTTTTATGTATCCGTTGACAGACAGTAAGCTTGAATTTGCCCATGCATCTGAAAAGCAGGATTCTCAAATGTATGCCCTCATAACCCTTGATGCAAACATAAAGGACTTGCAAATGCTCATTGATGCGCTGAAAGCCGTCGTTCTGCTTGTCGTTGTCGTCTTGGTAGCCATTATTGCCGTCGGCATGGGA
>JAFVDR010000318.1 GCA_017476165.1 Treponema sp.
TCAGAAAAATTTTCCAGATGCAGCCCTCCATTTGTCAACGCAGGCAAGCTGCATGAACAGGGAAGCCGTAAAGATGTACAAGTCTCTGGGATTCAGCAGAGTTGTCATGGGACGTGAAGCTTCCCTAAAGGAAATTGCCGAAATAAAGGCTGCTGTTCCTGACATGGAAATTGAATGCTTTGTGCATGGAGCTATGTGCATTGCCTATGCAGGACGATGTCTTATGAGTGCGTATTTGAATGGACGCAGTGCACAGGAAGGATTTTGCTCGCATACTTGCCGTTGGGATTATGATGTTCTGATGGATAAAGCTGCATTGCCAAAAACTATTGCCGAAAGCGGTGCGCTTGTATTGCAGGAACACAAACGGCCTGGTGAATATTTTCCTGTCTATGAAGGAGACTCTTTTACTGCTGTACTGTCGTCTAAGGATTTATGCATGATAGACCATCTGGACGACTTGAGGAAAGCTGGCGTTGACTCTCTCAAAATAGAAGGCCGCATGAAGAGCATTTACTATGTTGCCTTGATAACCCGAGCATATCGCAAGGCTCTCGATGCCCTTGACGGTTCCATTACTGAAGTTGAGGCCAAACCGTTTGTAGATGAATTGTACAAAGTAAGCCATCGGCCGTATGCTACAGGTTTTTACTTTAACAAATCTGATGCGGATGTTACTGTAAGCGGCGCGAGTGACAGTCCATACGAGCTTGCCGCTGAAATAGGTGCAGAACTCTCTGTTTCTGAAATGGACGATGTATTTTCAAAAGCTGAGCGTTTGCGTAAGGCGAGGGAGAATGAATATAATTCCCTTATAGAGCCTGCCCGCCGTGCTTATGATGAGCGCGTAAAGAATCAGCCTGACAGGTATCTGCCTCCGGTGCAAAAAAAAGACGGTTGGAAGATGTATCCTCTTAAGGCATTGAACATGCTGGATGAGTCGTCTGAACTTGAAATTGTGTCGCCGGATGTTGTTGCACGGCCTATTGCACACAGCGAATATGAACTTGTGAACCCGAATACGGGAGAGGTGTACCGATGGTGTTGTGACGGACATCCTTGTGTATTGTATACGGTGCAGACTTTGACGGATGGAACTCTTTTGCGGTCAAAAGATGCGGGGTATGTAGAAGGAAAGTTCCGCGATTCTGGTCGATAGGATTTCGTTAGGATCAATGAATGGTGCTAATAAAGCAGTGTGGAATGAAGTTCGTTTCGTGCTCATCTTCCACACTGCTTTTTTTAGGCATTCAGGACATTTTGTGCCAGTACAAGTACTTTGTCAGGACATGCTTTTATGCACTCACCGCAGCTGGTGCATTTTGTGTAGTCTATTACAGGAATGCCGTTTACAAGCTGCAGGCACTGCTCTGGGCATTTTTTTACGCAGATTCCACATTTTATGCATCCTACGGAACAGTTCTTTTTGATTGCAGGCTTGTTGTCGCTCCTGTTTGAACAGAGTGCAATGGATCCCTTCAAATCTGCATCTACAATTGTAAACAGTTTTTTCGGGCATGCCTTTACACACTTTCCACATCCAACACACTTTTTGTAGTTGATTTTAGGAATTCCGTCTGATCCCATTGTCATGGCATCGAATGGACATGCTGCAACACAGTCTCCATAGCCCACACATCCAAAGGAACAGAGTTTTGTTCCGTTGATTGCCTGTGCTGCAGCTGCACAAGTCTTTACGCCATTGTACGTTCCTCGAGCAGCCGCACACTCATTTGTTCCCTTGCAGGCGAGTATCGTTACCTTTTTCTGTGCGCTTACATTTACGCCCATGATTTCGCCCACTTTTGCGGCAACGCTGGCACCTCCGGCAACGCATCCGTTGGCAGGAGCTTCACCTTTTACAACAGCCTCGGCAAAAGCTGCACATCCGGCATATCCACAGCCACCGCAGTTTCCGCCTGAAAGGACTTCCTGAATAGCCTGCACCTTTGGATCTACTTGAACTGCAAAAATTTTCTTAAACAGTCCAAGCAGTACTCCTAAAATGAAAGCAACAAAAAGCGATACTTTAATAGTAATAATAATTGTATTCATACACAGCCACTTATAAAGTTATTTTATTAAACCCTTGAATCCAAGGAATGCAAGACTAAGCAGTCCTGCTGCCACATAAAGGATTGGAGTTCCAGCAAAAGCTTTCGGTACGCGTGCAATCTTTAGTTTGCTTCGTACTCCAGACATGATTACCATGCTCAAAAGGAATCCTGCAGCAGAACCGAGTGCGTACACAAGACTCTGACCGTAATTGTATTCTTTGCTTATGCAGTTGATTGTGACACCGAGTACTGCACAGTTTGTTGTTATGAGCGAAAGGTATATTCCCATCGAACTGTACAGCCCTGGAGCTGTTTTTTTCAGATAGAATTCTACGAGTTGAACAAGCGAGGCTATGACCAGAATAAAGAACAGCGTCTGAAGAAACTGCAGTTCGTTTGGAACCATAACAAACTTATACAGCGGCCACGTGACGGCTGTTGCAAGGACAATGACAAATGTCGTTGCAAATCCCATTCCTGTTGCCTTGCCTGTTTCGCTCGTCATTCCAATGAATGGACATATTGCCAGATACTGGATGAATACAACATTGTCTACAAGCATTGATTTTATAAAGATACTCAATATATCACTCATTCTGCATTCTCCTTTTTTGCAGCGGCATGCTGCTTTGCTGCCTGCATTGCTGCGCCCAGAATGCCGAATACAATGAATCCTCCCGGTGCGCTGTTCAAAACGCCAATGCGATAAGCTTCTGGAATTACTTCCAGTTTGAGCGCTGTACCTGCAAACAGTGTTCCGCCTCCAAAGAATTCCCTTACAAATGAAATGGCAATCAATACAAGCGTGTATCCAATGCCCATTCCTATTGCATCAAGAATTGAATTGGAAATGGAATTTTTGGAGGCAAATGCTTCGACACGCCCCATGATAATGCAGTTTACGACAATCAAAGGCAAGAAAACTCCCAGTGCATCATACAGTGCTGTTACGTATGCATGCAAAACTAACTGTACGATTGTTGTGAACGTTGCGATGATGGTGATGAATACAGGCAAGCGAATGGAAGACGGAATGTGTTTTCTGAACGTTGAAATGACGATTTCACTCATAAGCAAGACAAA
>JAFVDR010000319.1 GCA_017476165.1 Treponema sp.
AAGCAATGCCAGTCAATTCAAAGGAATCGTCAGAACTATCAGCATGGGCACTTCCATGCTGTCCCTTGGAACGAACCGCAGCAACACCAACGCCCAGAGCCATAATGAACGGAACCGTCATCGGACCTGTCGTTGCACCGCCGGCATCGAAGGCAACCCCTTGAAATTCCTTTGGACACAGAAAAGCCAGCGCAAAGACAGCAATATAAGCTACAATCAGCACATACTTCAGCTTTAATGACAGCATGGTTCTCAACAGCCCCAGTACCACGAACAGACCAATGCCAATGGCAATCATCAGTATCAGAGCCCATTTGTTGACCGAAGACGCAACACCCTGTATCTGATCCGCAAGCACCTGCACATCAGGCTCTGCAATGGTAACCATGACACCAATAAGAAACGACACTCCCAACAGCAGGGCAAGGTTGCGCTTTGCCGTAAGGGCAGCACCACACCGCTCACCCACCGGCAGAATGCCCAAATCCACGCCGGCAAGAAAAAGCGTCAGACCAAAGATGAGCAAAAATCCTCCTGCCACAAACCGGACCAACATTCCAGCTCCCAAAGGAACAATAGTCAAGCCCAAAACAAGGACAATTATCATTACAGGCAGAACAGAAGAAAGCGTTTCCTTGTATTTTTCAAAAAAATTCATGCAAATCCTCTCATTCAGTCAGACATAGATTTCCGCTGTCTCATAAGCGATTCAAGAGAAGCCAATTGTTTTTTAAATTCATCTGCACGACCAGTCGAAAGCAAAACATCACACGCAGAACTTACTTCGGTAAGCTTTATGAGAATGTCCTGCTCAAACTTTACGGCATTAATGTTGTCCAACGGACAAAGGGCGTTAGCCTCCTCTACAAGAGACGAGACAACAGCCTTTTCCGCTTCATACGAATTGTTGAGCGACGTCGTTTTCAGGGCAAAATTACCGATTGAAGACTGTATGTCGCCCACAAGCCCGAGATTCAAGGGCTTTTTTTTTCTAAGAAACGGACGAAAGAGAGTGTATAAGAACCCCTGATCATGTACCATAGCCGTATCAATCATCAGTCTTTGTAACAGTTCCAGCCCTTGGACTCAATGCCGTCAACCCATTTTTTTGCATAGAACTTGGCACCTTCAAGATCATGGTCACGGTAATTTCCGCACTCAACCTCTGTTGTTGCAGGAACAGGCTTATCCCACACAGAAACCTTCTTCAAGACATTCACCAGCTTTTTTGCAATGGTTTCTTCATCATAGTCGCCCCACAGGGTAAAGTAAAACCCCGTACGGCATCCCATAGGACTAAAATCAATGACATCTTCAGGAATTTCATCGCGGATGTATTCTGCAATCAAATGTTCCAGCGTATGAATTGCACCTGTCGGCATGAATTCCTTGTTCGGCTGGCAAAAGCGAATGTCAAACTTGGTAATCATGTCGCCCTTCTTGCCAGTTTTTTTTGCTGCAACGCGCACAAACGGTGCCGTCACTTTCGTATGGTCAAGATTAAAACTGTCTACATTATATTTCTTTTCAGCCATTTTCAACTCCTTCAAACAAATATTTTCAATTCTTCTATAGTATAGAATAATTGCAGCATTAAAACAACGGCAACATGTTTTTTACGAGTCCTGCACTCAGTCCTGCAGCGGTTTCTTCATTGAAATTATAGGTATTCTCACCGTTGTCGTCCGCCATGTCGCTCATGCATCGGATAATGACAAACGGAATCTTGTTGATGTAGCAGGCATGGGCAATTGCCGTGCCTTCCATTTCCACGCAGGCAGGATTGCAGACAGAACGGATTCTGTCTTTTTGCTCCTTTGAAGATATGAATTGATCGCCGCTGGCAATGCGCCCCACAATCAAGGCATGGCCTTCGGCATCCTTTTGGGAACCGAATGCAGTGCGGGCAGCCTTAACCATGGCCTCGTCTGCCCTAAAATCAGAACAATCCATCTGGGGAATGACCGTAGGATTGTAGCCAAAGCCTGTCGTATCAAAATCATGATACAGGGCATCTTCGGACACGACAAAATCCAAAACCTTAAGGCCCGAAGCCATTGCACCGGCAATGCCCGTGTTTATGACGTGCGTAACACCGAATTTCAGCACCAAAAGCTGC
>JAFVDR010000320.1 GCA_017476165.1 Treponema sp.
TGACGATCCAACAGATGGTATTCCTTCTTTTATTACAATAATGGTAATGCCTTTTGCATATTCTATTTCTAAAGGAATTTCATGGGGTGTCATTTCGTATGTTATCTGCAAAGTCGTAGGAAAAAAAGCAAAGGACATTCCTGTTGTTACATGGATTCTTGCTGTAATCTTTATTGCAAATATCATATTTGAGGCAGTGAAATAACATCGTATGGAAGAAGAACACTATCAGCGTCCGACTTGGGATGAATATTTTATGGAAGTCGCCCGCTCCATTGCAAAACGTTCTACATGTGATAGGGGAAGGCTTGGTTGTGTCATAGTTCGTGACAATCAGATTTTGGCAACTGGATATGCAGGTTCTCCAGCAGGCCTGCCACATTGTGATGATGTTGGTCATCTAATGAGAAAAGTTCTGCATGCAGACGGTTCCATTACGCAGCATTGTGTTAGAACTGTCCATGGAGAACAGACTGTAATCTGTCAAGCTGCAAAGAGGGGCGTTTCGATAGATGGTGCAACTGTATACTGCAAGATGACACCTTGTAGAACATGTGCAATGCTTTTAATAAACTGTGGTATAAAACGTGTCGTTTGCGAAAAGCATTATCACGATGAATATGATTCTATGGAAATGTTCAAAATTGCAGGTGTCAAAATAGAACATTTGGAAGATGAAGTTCAGACATATGAAAATATGTAGGACCTTGTAATACAGAGGAGCCGTGCATGTGCACGGCTCTCTCTGTATATGGTTATCGTTTATAAATTTTATGCTAGCCAAGCCTTAAATGATTCGTAATCCTTTTCCATTGGAATTGCCCGATCTTCAAGGTGCATGACCTTTTCAAGTCTGTCAGGCATACTAGGAGTCCGTCCGATAGCATTCTGAACGGTTGCACCAAACTTTGCAGGATGAGCCGTTTCAAGAATAATGCCCACTGCGTTTTTATGTATTACTTCTTGTCCCCAAGAAGGAACATTGGCTGTCATGCCCGGTTTTGAAATGTCACCCTTGTCACCGTTGACAAGTTTTTCCATGCCTCCGTTTCTCATGTCGTACCATGCTTTCCATGCAACGGCACCATGAGGATCAATGATGTATCCTGTTTTTTCGTTGCATAGTCTAACAGCTTCAAGCGTTCCCTTGTCATCCGTCCAGTATGAAGCAAACATTTTTCGGACCTGTTCAAGGCTGTACATGAAAGAAATCCTTTCATAATTGCTTGGAGCACCAACGTCCATTGCATTGCTTAATGTTGCCACAGATGGACGAGTGTTGTAGTCTCCTGTTTCAATCCAGTCTGGAATGGTGTGGTTTGCATTTGTTGCAGCAACGAAACCGGCAATTGGAGCACCCATTTCAGCTGCTATGAGTCCGCTTGTAAGGTTTCCAAAGTTTCCACTTGGAACAACTGCAATGATGGAAGGATTTTCAATTTTGCTGTCATGAGGAATTCTGTTGTGAACAACAAGAGATGAATACATGTAATAGAAGCTTTGCGGCAGCAGACGAGAGATGTTAATGGAATTTGCAGATGAAAGTCTGAATTTGTTGCGGAGTTCAACATCCGTGAATGCTGTCTTTACAAGTTTCTGACAGTCATCAAATGTACCTTTGACTTTCAGGGCACGAACGTTTCCATCAAATGTTGAGAGCTGCTTTTCCTGCAGAGGAGAAATCTTTCCGTCTGGATAAAGGATTGTTACATCAATGCCTGATACATTATGAAAGGCACTTCCAACGGCAGAGCCTGTGTCACCACTGGTTGCAACCAGAATGTGCAGGTTGTCATTTTCATTTCTGTTGAAATAAGACATTACGCGTGCCATAAAGCGAGCACCGAAATCCTTGAACGCACATGTAGGACCGTGGAAAAGCTCAAGTACGTAGGTCACAGGATCAATAGGAACAATCTGTGGCATGAATGGATATGCATCTTGAATGATGGCTTCAAGATCAGAATCTGGAATTTCTCCTTCTACATACGGTTTTGCCATTTCGAATGCAATTTCGCGGAAAGAAGGTTCTGGAATCTTGAAAAGATAGTTTTTGTCCAGTTTTGGAAATGATGTTGGAACATACAGTCCGCCCGTCTGAGCGTTCATGCCGTTTAATACAGCCGTTCTGAAGTCGGCCTTAACAGTTTTGTCTCTTGTATCTGTGTAAACCATTTAAAATACCTTACTATAGCAATGTTTTCTATATGCTATCAAAAAAATACATGTATTTCAAGGGCTTGGGCGGTACAGGAAATGGGTTTTGCATCATGAAAAAATGCCCTGAATCAAAAAGCACGATTCAGGGCATGATAGTGGTTTTGAGTCAAGAATTACTTTACAAATTCTTTCTTAAGTAAATCCAAATCAAGTTCAGGATACAATACATGTGCAGAAAGCAGTTTGTTTACTCTGGATTTTGCTTCAGCAACAACTTCGTCCGAAATATCTATTTTACCCTTTGCAGGCTTGCCGTCTTTTGTAAGTCCTGGCTTTGTGTTTTTGAGGACAAAGTCAATGATGTCGGCAACGGTCTGCATATCCTGCTCGTTCATTCCAAGCGTAGTAAGAGCCGGTGTTCCGATTCTGATGCCGCTTGTCCACCATGCACCGTTCTTGTCATAGGGCAGGGCGTTTGCATTTGCCGTTACTCCGCATTTGAATAATGCTGCTTCTGCCTGCTTTCCTGTAAGGCCGTAGCCCGTTACGTCTACAAGCATGAGGTGATTGTCTGTGCCACCTGTTTGCAGTGGCATTCCATGTGCGATACACCCTTCTGCAAGAGCCTTTGCATTTTTTACAACGTTATGAGCCCATTCCTGATACTGTGGTGTTCTGGCCTCTTTCAGAGCAATGGCTTTTGCTGCCATGACATGACCGAGCGGTCCTCCAAGTACCATAGGGCATCCTTTGTTTACGTAATCTGCAAATTCCTTTTTGCATAAAATCATGGCACCGCGAGGTCCTCTGAGAGTCTTGTGAGTTGTCGTTGTTACTATGTCCGCCCATTTTACAGGATCATAATCACCTTCAAACACTTTTCCCGCTACAAGTCCGGCAAAGTGAGCCATGTCTACCATGAGAACAGCACCGCATTTGTCTGCAATCTGGCGGAACCTCTTAAAATTTATTTTCCTTGGATATGCGGAAAAACCTGTCAACAGAATGAGCGGCTTTACTTCCATTGCCTGTGTTTCGATTGCATCATAATCTAAAAGACCTGTTTCTTTGTCTACACCATAAGGGTGGCTTTCAAACATACGGGCAGACACGTTCATTCTGTATCCGTGCGTTAAATGTCCTCCACAGGAATAGTCCAGTCCCATAAGCTTCTGGTTGCCAAATTTCTTTCGGAGCATGTCAAACTGTTCTGCCGTCAGATCATTCAGAGACTTTACACCGAGTTCTTCCAATGTTGGCGTTTCAACTTTTGCACTCAAAATTGCCCAATATGCAACAAGATTCGTGTCTGCTCCAGAATGAGGCTGAACATACGCATAGTCTGCACCAAATAGGGCTTCTGCCTCATGTGCAGCAGTATTTTCTACAGCGTCTATGTTTACACATCCACCGTAATAACGGTGTTCTGGATATCCTTCCGCATATTTGTCAGTAAGCAGGTTTCCCATTGCTGCCTGTACGTTCAGGGAACAGTAATTTTCAGATGCTACAAGTTTCAAGTGAGAACGCTGGTTTTCCAGCTCGTTTACGATTGAAGCTGCAATATCAGGTCCGACAGCGGCAACCTGCTGAAGGTTTGCGACATAGGAGCACATTGCTGCAGATGGCTTTCCGCTACAATGGGCAAGGTAATTTTCTAACGGTTCAGACATTTTTAACCTCGACTAAAATAAAGCAACCTCTAAAAAACAGAAGTTTTTAGAGGTTCTTATAATGAACTGGGCAGAAAATATGTTTCTGACAGCCCCTTGTTTTTGCTTTGCTGTTCAACAAACAGTTAAACAGCAAAGCTGTACATTCATTCTAGCGGATTTTTTAGGAATAGGCAACATCGAAATCTAAAAACGCCCTTTATAACCAAGTTTCCGCAATTTGCTTTGGGTTATAAGGAGTAATTTTGTTCCGGTAAAGGCTGTCTCGGCAAAATCGCATTCTGTCAATTCACTGGGAATTTCCATGTTGGTAAGAGATGAGCATCCTTTGAACGAATCTTTTTCGACCCGTTTGAGTGATGCTGGCAAGTTTATGGATTTTAAGGACTTGCAACCTTCAAACATGCCGCATGTTTTTCCGACGGCAATGCTTGCACATGCAATCTTTCTGAGACTGTCAGGCAGTACGACGGATTCCAGCGCCTCGTAGCCGCTCAGACCACCGATTGTCCGTACGGTGTCAGGAAAAACAATTCTTTTTATTGTTTTGTTTTTCTTTGCTCCGTTTAATCCGCAGAAAAAGTCCCCGACTTCAAGAACCGGAAGCCCTTGGATTGTATCGGGAATGATGACATTTGGTGATTTTCCCGTGTATTTGACGATTCTTGCTCCTTCCAAGTCGGCAGTAAGTTCTACAACGAAGTCGTTCTCGCTGTTTGATGTTTCTGCAAAGGCTGCAAACGAACCAAAGCACAGCAGTGTCATGAAAAGTACGGCAATGGAAAAATGTTTTTTCATCATGATGTGATACCCTCGGTTTTAAGATGTGGCAAGTCTGGCAAACGGAGTCGAATGCTTAACCACCATTTATGCAAACAAAAAAGGTGGAAAAAGGTAACATTTTTGCTGTAGGCTCTTTTCTTGAATGCAATTCTGTGATATAAATGAGACGTAATTTTTTCGGGCTATAGCGCAGCTGGTTAGCGTGCTTGTCTGGGGGGCAAGAGGTCACCGATTCGAATTCGGTTAGCCCGACTGAAAAATCCTAAGTTCCATATAGGTGGAACTTAGGATTTTTTATTTATGCAGCTTGCATCTATCGGATGTACAAGGTTTTATCGCTGAATGCAGTGACAGGCTTCTTTTTCCTTTTGTCACGCCCCATGAAATCCGTTCGTATGGCAATGTGGTAGAGAGTTTCCTTGTTCAGGTCTTCAGGAACATAAAATTCAAGTACCGAACGGTCTCTTGTGTGTCTAGTCCCCAAGAAAATAGAATGCAACAAGCAGGGCATTATATGCAAAATGGGCGAGTGTACCTGCAAAAACAGAGCCTGTGGACTTGAAGCATCTTCTTAGGATGATTCCGCATAGCAAGGCATTTGCAATGGCAGCTATCCCTATGTATCGGTGTGAAAACGCAAAAATGAGCACCCATGCACCTTCTATGCTGTAAGTGAAATATTTTCTCTGTTTCTCTGTTTTGCATGGAAGTTTTTGTGCAAACAGGAGTGATGCTTCCGGCATGAATTGTCTGTACAGAGATTCTTCATAAAATGCACTGACGAATATTCCCGCAATGAAATGAATACATCCGAATGCTGAAAGAGGTTTCGTTACAGACTGCGAAAGGGAGGCCTGCAATAGTGATGGTATGAAAAAAGATACAGCCTCGATGATGGCGTATACAATAAGCAACAGTCCGAGCGTAGTTGTTCCCCTTGATAGGGCAAAAAAAGGATGCTTCCTGCAGCACGAACTGTCGGTTGCAATGAACTTGTTGTATTGGACAGTCAAAACTATTGAAATGATCAGCTGTTCAACCAAAGGCATCCATGAAAATGCTCCTGATTCCGTTCCAAAAGGAGTTGCGGAAGTGACAAATAGAGGCGGAATTGTCAGAATGGGAAAAAACAACGCAAATTCAATAAAAAGATATTTTTTTTTCATGAAATATGGTATATAGTATAAACTATATTAAAAGAGAGGTCAATTTGAACTACAACATACTGATTATCATACTGGTTGCATTTGCCTTGCTTATTATTGTTGCGCGCCTTTTTGCAAATTACAGATATACCATAAAGTTTTATACAAAGGGCTTTGAAGAAGGTTTTTCTTCTTCTGAAATCAGAACGATCCTTTCTCTGCTAAAAAAGTGTGAAATTCTTGATTCGAATACTATTTTTACGTCAGTCAATGTGTTGAACAAGTGCATGTCTCTGTACATGTCGGGTGTTCGCCGTTCTGGCTCTGCACTCAGTTTGTCAGATCAGGTGTTTGTTGAAAAACTGAACAAACTGCGGGCAAAGATTGCCTTAAGTTCAGAAAACTCCCAGAAAATCCTTAACAGCCATTTTATTGATGTTGGTCAGCGTGTAACGCTCATTTATGAAGGAAAAGGAATCTTTTCTTCTAAAGTGCTTGGAAATTCGGATGAAAACATTGCCCTTGATATTCCTAGGCAAGTTACAAAAGTTCCTGGTCCGACCAATGCAAAAAAAGTGTTTGTGCTTGCTCCTGAAGACTGGCTCCACAAGCGGGTGAGCGTCTATTTCTGGAGAAAAAATGATGCATGCTACGTTTTTGACACCTATGTTCATGAAGTGGGAGCTTTTCAGGCTCGCAGCTGCCTGTTCATTGAGCACAGTACAAAGCTTGAACGGACTCAAAAGCGTCAGTCCATCCGAGCTGAATGTCAGATAGAAGCCTCTCTCTATTTGGTGAAAACCAGAATTACAGTTGCTGAAGATGTCGTTATGTCGGATGCCTACAAATGCGTTCTGGAGGATATTAGCGAAGATGGTGCTCTCATTCGTATTGGGGGAAAGGGAAAAAACAACATTCATGTAAAGCTTTCTTTTTACATCAACAGTTCTCCAGTGGAAATGTTTGGTACCATAAAAGCTGTTGAATATAACAAATCCATAAATCAGTCGCGCATGCATTTTGAATGCAAAAAAATAAGCGTTGACATGAAGAATTCTGTCATCAATTACGTTTATTCTACAGTATCTGAAAGCGAAATTGAACGCGATATGGCTATCAGAA
>JAFVDR010000321.1 GCA_017476165.1 Treponema sp.
AGACAGAACAAATAGATGGCAAGAAAAACGACTGCATACCAGATTGTTGTTTTGTAGTAGGCAATTGCCGAAAGCAGAATGCCGTTGAGCACAGGCAGGATAATGTCCCGCTTTTTACGGATGGATACGGCATAGATGCTCGGCATGATGAAATCGTACAGCAACGCCTGTTCCGTAAGGGTGGCTACATATAGAATCAAGGGAAACAGAACCATGCCGAACAAAAGCATGAAAATCTTGATGTATGCATCGTATTTCTTTTTCCACAGGCAGAATGTCAGGAATGCAAACAGATCGATGAACCAGAATATGCCGGTAATGAACCTTGTCATTCCGCGGGAAGCAAAGAATCCAACGGTATTGACAATGACGCCCAAGGAGAAAATGGTGCATGAAATTATCCTTTTAAATTTTACTTCTGTATTCATCAACGAGTTCATAGGCGATGGGCTGTACCGCATGGAATTTCTGCATTCCACACTACTCATGCATGCTGCATGCATTGTCTGCTACCTACTGTAATAGTACAATAATACTTTCAGAAGCGTCAAGGCTCATAAGAAGCACTGCAGACACATTTTTCTATTGACTTTCATTTCTATCATGCTATACTGAATGGAAGCGTAAATGTCATTATCTTTACAACTTGAGGAAGTCTTATGAAAAGTATCAACGTAAAACTGCTGCTTAGCAGCATTTTTGTCGTATTTTTTTTCAGCACTTTTGATCTCCATTCCTGTAGTCAGTCTTCAATACCGCAATTCGGTAAATGATGCCATTGAAGCAGGAGAATCAAAGGTTGCACAAGGCTGTTCTGACATCAATGTTTTTCTTCAAAAGCCTATTTCTATGGTTCTGTCTGTAACGCACTACATTGAGACACACACCATTCAGCAGACACAAATCGAAAATTATTTTGAAAAATTGCTTGCACAGGAAAAGGAATTTTCCGAACTGTACTTTTCAGGCACTCTGCCGTTCAAAGACGGAGGATTCTTTTATGCAAACGACCGATGGAATCCTCCTTCTGACTACGACCAAACGACTCGTGCATGGTATAAGGCAGGCATTTCTTCACAAACATTCAGCATTTCAGACCCGTATCTTGACAGCGTAACCAATTCCATGGTTGCAGCACTGTCAACAAAAGTCATGAAGAACAACACCCCTATCGGTGTCGTGGGACTCGACATGCAGCTGAAAAACCTGAATGCAAAGGTTTCTCCCATTCGCATTACAAAATCTGGCGAATCATACCTGCTGGACAAAAACGGACGCTACGTTACCAATCCCGATGCTGCAAAACTCATGAAAATAAACTTCTTTGAGGAGCACAACATCAAAGACGTTCACAGCAGCATTGGCTCGCAGGACGTATTCTTTGTTGACAACGCAGGAAACGGCAATTACCTTGCCGCCCGCATCATTTCCGATGAAAGCGGCTGGATTTTCGTTACCACAGGTCCTCGCAAAGAACTGTATGCATCGGTATACCACAACATACTGATCATCTTCATGTGTGCAGTCGTAAGCATCATTGTGTCGGCAATCATAGCCCTGTTTGCAGCCCGTCCAATCATCAGGCCAATCATAAACGTTGACAAGACCATCAACGGTATTGCAAGCGGAAACGCAGATTTGACACAGCGCATCGCAGTAACCAGCGATGACGAAGTAGGAAGCCTTGTCAAGGGTTTCAACAAGTTTACTGAAAAGCTTCAGGAAATCATTGGAGATGTAAAACGCTCAAAAGGGACGCTCAGTCATGCTGGCGACGATTTGATTGCCGCACTGGAAGAAACGTCAAGCTCCATCACGGAAATTCTTGCAAACATCCAGAGCATGCACAACCAGATAAACTACCAGTCTGACAG
>JAFVDR010000322.1 GCA_017476165.1 Treponema sp.
CTTTGCATAAATAGTAAAGTCTTCGCTCACAGTAGTGTTAAAATCATAAGCAGTTGAAGCAAGTGTTAAATTACCTTCATCATCAACAGTTCCTTTATACCAACCACCAAAGGTTGCTCCTGTCTTCTCCGGATCAGATTCTGGTCTTGAAACCTTCGCTCCGTATGCGATATTCAGAGTCTCAGAAGAACCATTATTAGTATTTATAGTAACTTCCACCGTCCACTTTGCATAAATAGTTTTTTCATACTGAAAGTCAGTCTTCTTTGTAAATGTTGAAAGATTTCTAACAGAAGAAGCATTTACAGAAGTTGTAAAATCTGAATCGGAATACCAGCCCCCAAACGTAAGATCGCTGATATCGGCTGTTGATGGAAGGCTATAGCCAGAGGCTGTGCCAGCAGTAAAGGTTGAGTCTGCAAAATCTCCGAGAGGAGACACGTACTTGACGGTATATGTTATTTCGTTCCATTTTGCATAAAGCGTAGTATCCGCCGTTATAGGAGAATTAAAGTCAAAAGGTATGCTTTCGTTTGCCGAAGTGCTCCAAAACGAGAAAACGCTTCCTTCCAGAGTAGGATTAGAAGGCTTTGATACTTTGTATCCATCAGAAACATCCTGTGTAAATGTATAATCTACAGGTTGCATGTAGCTTCCAGAATTTGGATTATTATCAATGCGTTTGGATTGAAATGTTACAGTATGATAATACAATCGTGTAAGAGTTATAGTAACAGTTTTGGTAACATCAGCCTCAACATCAACGGTGGCAGTCCCTTTTGCAGTTACTGCACCATCTGACTTTTTTGCAAGGGCGGCAACATCGTAATGACCCACGGGAATATTGGGAAACGTAAGCGTTTCGCCACGTCCGCACGATTTTGTCGCTTTATAGGAAGATGAATTAATTGTTACGGTAAAAGTTTCAAAATTTGAATCAATCTTTTCATACTGGGTAGTACTGCTACGGGATAAAGCCCTACCTGAATTTTCTATAGTTGTTGGGAATTTTATGCTTAAAGACGCAGCTCCATCGTCTGTACTGCCACTGCCAGCTCCACCGGCACAAGAAATGAATAAACTAAGAGCTAAAGAAAGGAGTACCCCCCCCCTCTTTAAAACAATCTTTAATACTTTACTCATATATTCCCCCTTTTTTAAAGTTTCTTCAGTCGTTCGCTTATATTTTAGGCACAAATTTTATTTTTGTCTACAAAACTGGGATAAACGTCGAATTTTAGGGATGAAAAGTAGAATTTTTGTTGAAAAAGGGCCGTTTCGTAACATAATGTCGGCAGCTTAGGTATAATTACAGCTAGACTTGTGTTGCAATTACAGCTAGACTTGTGTTGCAATTACAGCTAGACTTGCGTTGTAATTATAGCTAGAATTGTGTTGCAATTACAGCTAGACTCGCGTTGTAATTATAGCTAGAATTGTGTCGTAATCCTAGCTAGAATGGTGCCGCGATTCAGGCAAGCTCTAAAAAATCATTCGCAGCGATTTTTCTAACCTTTCTTATTTTATAACGAGTTTTATTGTTTTGCCAATGTAATTGGATGAATGCCACGGAAATCAGTTTTTGTCCACATCAAGAGTCATTCTGAAACGAAGGCTACGAAACGAACTTGTTGGACATTTCCAGCCTCCGTTGAACCCTAAGGGTTGCGGTGCACCCAAACCATCATTTCTCCAGGGCCACGGTTGTTCCATGCATAGTACGGAATGAATGTCAGGGGCACATCTTTAATCTTTAGCTGGTGCTCAAAGCTGTACAGCTCGTCTTCGCCCCAATCGTCAGTGCACAGCCTGAACCCTTTGCAGGTAATGACATTTACGCCGTTCAGCAAGTCAGGCTCGTACCGCACGTAAAAATCAGGATGACCGACAAATCTAAGCTGGTGCAAATCCTTGCCGTTGTCATGCTCTTCAAGACAGTACACGACAGGTCCCATCATAACGGCTGCCTTTCCGATATTTTCCCTTACCTTTGGATTTGCAAAGACAACACGCACTTGCAAATCCATTTCATATTCCAGTTCATCGCCATCTTTGAATGTGCGGTGCATTAACAGATATCCGTCTTTTTTTTCTGCAGCACATTCCTGACCATTCAGTCTGAGTGCAAATGAATGGACATACGAAGGATTTCTTACGGCATAGGTAAACGTAACGGCTTTTTCCATGTGAAAGGTTATTTTTACATGGCCTTTCCAAGGAAAAGAAGATTCCATGTCAATGAACACAGCAGAGCCGCCCAAATTGAATTCCGTTCTGCCTGCAATGAAAAGATGCGTTGCCACCAGATTTTTTGCGTCGTCCACCGTATGCACGTAAGAGCCGATGGACGACACGAGCCGTGCAAAGTTCGGCGGGCAGCACGCACAGCTGAACCACTTCTGCCGCTCTGCTTTTACATGCACGTATGGCTGAGCCTTTTTGGTAAGCTCGGGCACAACCTCCAGCGGGTTCACATAGAAGAACGACTTTCCGTCAAGGGAAGCACCGCTCAAAACGCCGTTGTACAGGACGCGTTCCATGACATCGGCGACAGTTCCGTTCAGCCCAAAGCGGAGCATCCGCTGGGACAGGAACACCAGGGCTATCTGTGCACAGGTTTCACCGTAGACAAGGGCATTCGGCAAATCATAGTCCAGCGTAAAGGACTCGCCGAACGCACACTGCCCCACGTTTCCTGTAATGTACATCTGGCGAGAGGTAACATTCCTGTACAATGCCATGCACGAGCGAACAAGGGAATCGTCCTCCGTCTCGCGCGCCACATCTGCCATGCCAGAATACAAATACAAAGCCCGCACGGCATGTCCTTCCGCCACCGTCTGCTCGCGCAGGGGCACATCCGCCTGATAGTACCGGTAGCCAAGGTAAGAGCCTCCCCACCAGTCCTTATTGCCGCACCGCACCGTCTCTTCCGCAAAGAACAGAGGCTTCTGACCGCGCTGGTTGATTAGGTACGAGGCAAAGTTCAAATACTGCCGTTCAGCCGTAGCAGCGTACAGACGCATGAGTGCCATTTCTAGAATGGGATGCCCAGGATAGCCGTGGAGCTTACCCTCTTCTGCCCCAATGTGGCTCATGGCACAGTCGGTAAACCGCCTTGCCATGGTCAAAAACTTGTTCTTGCCCGTCACCTCGTAATATGCCACAGCACTTTCCACCATGTGCCCAAGGCAATACAGCTCGTGGTTGTCCTTTAGGTTCGTAAACCGCTTTTCAATGCCGTTCAGAATGTAAAAGGTGTCAAGGTAGCCGTCATTCATCTGTGCGCTCGCAATCAAGTCGATGGCAGAGTCCGCAAGGGCTTCCAGTTCTGAATCGTGATGCCATGCAAGGGTATATGCAACGGCTTCAAGCCACTTATACAGGTCGCTGTCCTGAAAGACAAAGCCTTTATGCTCCGAATGTTCCACTGAGCCCTGTGCTCTGCCCGATGCAATCTGTGCCGCAAGCCGAAAGTTTCGGATGCACCAGCTCGGCTCTGCACCAGGTATCTGGTCGTTCAGTGCCTTCCACTGGTACGGTATCATCTGCGTACGCACGATTTCCATTCTTTTGTTCCAAAAGTCATCCGTTACGGAAGTCTTGTCAAGGCTTATCGTTTTTATTGTATAAGGCATGTAAAACACTCCTAAGTATATTAATTTGAGTTAAGATGTATCAGCAACCTTAAAAAACTGCATTTTTGTAGGGCTTTAGCCTTAGAAAATGCAGATCAGTGAGGAAACCGTCGGCTTTCCGAACAGGTCTAGTATACAGCACAATTGCGATGCACACCACAAAAAAGTGCACGCGGTTAATTAGAGCTGTTTACAGGCTAAGCCTTTGCCAGTCGGAAACACCATTATTGACGGCATGACATTAAATATTCTATAATAAAGCATTATGAAACCAATTCTCATTAAAGATTTACTCACATCAGAACCAGACGGAAGAGACGTAACCGTTTGCGGATGGGTAAGAACAAAACGAGACTCAAAGAACCTCGTATTCATTCAGGTAAATGACGGAAGTTGCTTTGCTTCCATTCAGTTGACATTTGACCGCTCTGCCCCAGCACAGGGAGCAGAAGCTAATACTATAGAAGAATCTTTGAAAGACGTAACGACAGGGGCATCAGTCCGTGCAGAAGGAACACTCATACAGTCTCCTGCCAGCGGTCAGGCCGTCGAAGTTACACTAAAAAAACTGACAGTACTCGGCAAATGCCCGACAGAAACATATCCATTGCAGAAAAAGAACATGTCAATGGAATATCTTCGCGAAAACGCACATCTTCGCGCACGCACAAACACATTCGGAGCAGTGTTCCGCCTTCGCAATCAGATGGCAATAGCTTTGCACACATTCTTTCAGGAACGCGGATTCCAGTACATCATGGCACCTGAAATTACATGCAGTGATGCAGAAGGTGCAGGCGAAATGTTTCAGGTAACAACCCTTTCTTTGGAAAAGATTGCAGAACTTGGCGTAAAGGCTGGACAGGGCGGCATGAAAATAGAAGATGCCCACAAAATAGTAGATTATGGCAAAGACTTCTTCGGCAAAAAGGCTAGCCTTACCGTTTCAGGACAGCTTGAAGCCGAAACAATGGCTACAGCCCTGAGCCGTGTATATACATTCGGTCCTACATTCCGTGCAGAAAACTCAAACACTCCACGTCATTTGGCAGAATTCTGGATGTGTGAGCCAGAGATGGCATTCTACGATCTGTTTGATGACATGGATCTTGAAGAAGAGTTCCTTAAATATATGTTCAACTGGGCTTTGACAAAGTGCCACGATGACCTTGAATTCTTTGAAAAGAGGATTCAGCCTGGTGTAATCGCTCAGCTTCAGCATGTTGTAGACACTCCTTTCAAGCGAATTTCTTACACAGACGCTGTAAAGGAACTTGAACCATACAACAAAGACTTTGAATACCCAATTGAATGGGGCAAGGAACTTCAGACAGAACACGAACGCTGTTTGACCGAAAAAATCTTCAAGAGTCCCGTGATGGTCTACAACTATCCGAAAGATGTAAAGGCTTTCTATATGAAGCAGAATGATGACGGAAAGACCGTCCGTGCTGTAGACGTACTTGTTCCGGGTCTGGGAGAAATTACAGGCGGAAGCGAGCGCGAAGAAAACTACGACAAGCTTTTGAAAGTGTGCGAAGAACGCGGAATGGACATGTCCAACTATCAGTGGTACTTGGATCTGCGCAGATTCGGATCTGTACCGCACTCAGGATTTGGTCTTGGATTCGACCGCCTGTTGAGATATATCACCGGAATGGCTAACATCCGCGATGTCGTTCCGTATCCACGTGCTCCAAAGCTTGCAGACTTCTAGCATTTTCGGCAAGGACGCAACTGATGGCGGAAAACACGAACCCAGAATTTGGACGCAAAATATTTTTCCTCAATCCTTCGTATAAAATCAAGCATCACGTCATAACGGAGCTTCGTGAACAGGAATATGAAGTATACGAAATAGAAAACTACAAGTATGCAAAAAACATACTGCGTCACAATCCTGAGTCAATCCTGTTTGTAAATACTGATTCTACAATGGTGTTGACTACATGGCTGTCTTTCCTAAAGACATTTGCGGACGACGACCGGTTGAAAACAACGAAAATCGGAATCCTGTCAGAACGCATAGATCAGGACAAGGCACAGCTGTTTTTTGACTCGCTTGACATAGATGCCGGTATTACAAGCTTGAGCGGAGACCTGACAAAAGTCTTGGACGTCATAAAGGGCATTCTTGACATGCTCGGTGCAAAGGGGCGGCGCAATTACGTCAGGTACTCCTGCGTAAACGATAAGTCTGTGCAGATGTTTTGGACATATAGCGACAAAATGCATCAGTTCAAAGTCCTAGACCTCAGCTCGGTAACGCTGGCTGTCCGCATTCCCTCTACTCTCCCTGTACAACTGCACGTAAGCTACATACTCGACAACGCCCAGGTAGTATTGGGAACGCGAGTCATTTCAATGCGATTGATTACCTATCTTTTAAAGGACAGTCCCCACGGCAAGATTGCAATTTTTCTGTATGACAGGAGTACGTCTGCAACGCTAAAAACGACAATCAAGGAATTTATCTCCCAATCGCTGCAAAAACAGCTTATTATGGCAATAAACAGCGAAGCGGAGGATTCAACGGATTACATCGCACTTGCAAAGCAAGACCTGCAGATTCTTGAATTAGAAGAAAAAAAGAAAAACAGCAAATCAAAAGACACATCTAAAACTGAAACTGAAGCGAAGTCAGACTCGGAAAAAAAGGAAACAACAGAAGAAGCAGCTGAATAATGAACACCAAACAAAAACAGGCTCAGCAGCAGACTCATTCTCTTACGTTGATTACTTTATTGCAGTCGCTGTATTTTTCTGTCATGTTCACTTCTGCCAATGACCTGATTTCGTATGCAGCTGCCTGTGCATTCGGATTCATGTTTTCGTTCATTCCCATCGTCATGATGATTCTCGTCATACTCATACGGTTTCTGCATGCAAAGCCAGAAGCTGTAACAGCCTTGCTGAACCTCAACACCATCATCACGAATTTCATCAATTTGGACACCCTTGTACAATCCATACAGCAAATAAAAAAGATAACGAACTTTGAAATCATTCTTTCCATTACAATCGTGTGGATGTCCAGACGATTTTTCATTTCGTTTGTAAAAAGCATGAAGCGCATATTCAAAAAGGACTATCGGGTGCAAAAAGGAATGACATTCGTGCTGATTGTTGCAGGAGAAGCCTCCGTCACCATTTTGATGTCAATACTGCTCTTTATTTTTGCAACATTCAGAACAATCATCCAGCTGCCGATCCTGCATTCACTCGTCATGCACTATCCTGATTTGATGGAATCCTTTACAAACATGATTGTCACCACGTTTCCGCTCATCCTTCTGTTCATTGCCGTTTTGCTCTGTTACAAATTCGGAAGCCGGACAAATCCAAACATCATCCAATGCATATTTCCAGCCCTTGCATGCATATTTACCTTTTGGGGATTTAAAAAGATAATGCGGCTGTTCATCAACATAAACCGCTACAACTATGTGTACGGAGTTCTGAGCAATGTCGTTGTACTCCTGCTTGAAGTCTATTTTTTCTTATTGTTCTTTTTGTTTTTTGCACAGTACCTGTTCGTAAACCAGTTTTTTGAGATTCTCATCCTGAGCGAACTGTACACGCTTCCATCGCGCAATGACATTTCCATAAAAGCCATCTTTAAGCGCCTTATGTTTATCAGACCAGACTACCTTTTAAACATACAGAACAAAGTAATCAGAATCCCAAAAGGCGCATACATCTACCAAAAAGGCGAAAACAGTACGGATTCCTACTATCTGGTAAAAGGAGCTGTCAGACTTTCCAGACAGAACACACTTTCGTACATAAGCAACGGCATGTTTTTCGGCGAAACTGCCTGCATGCTTGAAGAAATAAGGAATGAAGATGCCATTGCAGAAACAGATGTCCAGCTGATAAAGATTCCCGAAGAGCTTTTCTTTTCCATAATAGAGCACAACCCTACAGTTGCAAGCAAGGCTCTATCTCAAATAAGTTCTTACTTTTCCAAATTTTATGGACGAAATGACGAATATCCATTATAATTTTCAGATATTTTTTGAGGTGTTGCATATATGACCAAGTATATTTTTGTTACAGGTGGCGTTGTAAGCGGTTTGGGCAAGGGAATTGCCGCTGCTTCAATCGGGCTTATTTTAAAAAGCAAAGGCTTAACGGTTGTCAACCAAAAGTTCGATCCGTATCTTAACATTGATCCAGGTACAATGAACCCCATTCAGCACGGAGAAGTTTTCGTAACGGATGATGGTACAGAAACAGACCTTGACTTGGGACACTACGAACGCTTTACTGACGCAACACTTGCACAAAGCAGCAACACAACGGCAGGTCGCGTATATCTCGCAGTCCTTAACAGGGAACGGGAAGGCGGCTATCAGGGCGGTACGGTGCAGGTCATTCCAAACGTAACAGAGGAAATCCTTACGCGTCTGCTTATCTCTACAAAAGAAACAAATGCTGATGTCATCATAACGGAAATTGGAGGCACTGTGGGAGACATCGAATCGCTCCCGTTCATTGAAGCCATACGACAAATGAAGTATCGCGTTGGCGAAGAAAACTGCTGTTACATTCACCTGACGCTTGTTCCTTATTTAAGCAAGGCTCATGAAATAAAGACAAAGCCAACACAGCATTCCGTAAAGGAACTTCAGGAACTTGGCATTCAACCGAACATCCTTATGCTCCGCACTGAAAGTCCGCTGCCGGAAAGCACTCGCGAAAAGCTTGCGCAGTTCTGCAATGTCGATACAGACTGCGTCATACAGAATCTGAATGCAAAATCAATCTACGAAGTTCCCCTCAACATGGAAAAGGAAGGGCTTGGCAATGCTGTATGCAAGGCTTTGAACATTGACAATGTACCAAGCCAGCTGGATGACTGGAAAAAGATGGTAAGCATCTTTGAAAATCCCAAAAAGAACGTAAAGATAGCACTTGTAGGGAAATACGTCCAGCTGCATGATGCATACCTTTCTGTCGTTGAAAGTCTCATTCATGGTGGCATTGCAAACGAAGCATCGGTA
>JAFVDR010000323.1 GCA_017476165.1 Treponema sp.
AACGCACGGTATGAGGCTGTTGAGTCGAGGAGGACAAAATCACCCTTGGTACCGGAGGACGAGACGATAGTTTTCACGGGAAGCCAGACTAGGAAGAAGTGTCCGCATGAACTGCGGAGGGTAAAGTCGATCGACGAGAAGACAGGGAAGTCCATCGTGATTTTGACTAATGATTTTTCCGTCAGCGCAGAATACATCGCAAAGATGTACAGGGCACGATGGAACATAGAGATTTTCTTCAAGACACTCAAACAGAACCTTGAGATAGAAAAGTTTTTCGGAGAGTCAGAGAATGCAGTAAAGACGCAAATCTGGATAGCCCTGATCGTCTATCTGCTGTACTTGAGACTGCGCCAGTTGACTGCGTTCTCCAACAAGAATTTTTCAAGCTTTATCTGTGAATTACGCGTGTGCATTTTCGACCGCAGGAATCTTTTCGGATGGTTTTCGGACTCTCCTCCTGATGAAAAACCTAAGCATTCCTTGGATTGTATTCAGGGGGAGTTTGGACTATGAAATTATCTTGGACAGATGTGAGGCTAGAATTGACGGATACGTTTTTCAAGGTGCTCATAACATTTTCAGCTTGTTTATGACATTACTTTATGATAGGATATAAGACATGAAACACATTTTGATTCTTTGTCTGTTATTTTCAATACTTATATTTGCAGTACCTGCAGAAGATGCAACACCTGTCTCAAAATGGTATACCATAGGATTCAATGACGCTTATAACATTCTTCCGTATAAGAAAGCATACGATGTAAACAAACTGGGAAGAAAGCTTGCCAGGCTTTCTCAAAAGAAAAAATTGACGCAAGAAGAAATTGACTTTATAGATGCCGTTGAAGATTATAATGAAGGATATTTGAACGGACTCTATGAAAAATATAGGCTCAACAAGGCAGCTGTAAAAGCAAACACAGCTCCTCTCAAAGACTTTGAAGGAGACCTTACTTTTTCTGAAATTTCAGTTCCTCCAAAAGAAGAACTTGAACCACAAATCGAAGAAAACAAGTAATGCCAGAATAAACGATGTACATATGGGAATCTCGAAATAGTGAACTTGTTCGAAGTTCCCATACATAAAAAAGGTTGCTGACAATACATGTCTGCAACCTCCTTATTCTTTATGCAACAGGTTTCGCTTTATTTTTTTTCAGCAGGCTTACGGACAAGACTCTCATCAACAATCTTTGCACCCGGAGCATTGTTTCCAATCGATTTTATGCCATTAATGCATCCAGACAAGGCTTTGTACCCTTCACCCGTTGCAATGATACGACCATTAGTTGCAATAAGTCTAAAACGGAATTCTCCGCGCTTATCTTTGTAAATTTGATATTTTGGACGAGGCAATTCTACATAATTCTCTTCTGTCTGGTTCTCAATTTCTGCTTTTGCATTTTTCTGAACACTGGCAATACCAACTTTACATTTTGGTTTCTGAGTGTATACTTCCGAGGTGGCAATAATTTCACCATTGCCAGCAACAAGATTAAACTTGAATCCACCATCCTTTGTTCTGTTTATAACAAACTTGCCCATTTACCAAACCTCCATAAAAAAATAAAGCTCCAGAGAGCCATAAAATGTCTTTATACCCTATATTATAAACCTCAATAAGAATATTGGCAAATATTATTTTTTTGCAAATAATACAGAGCAAGTAAACAAATTTTTGAAACAGACTCAATTACATATTAACATGTACCCGTATCGCAGTGAGAAACTGAGCCTTGCCCACTACTTGCATTTTCAGTGAGCATTTCCTGCATGGTATGCCATCCCAAAACAGCACATTTTACTCTAGCTGGCATAAAGCTGATATTTTTGAGGGACGCAGCTTCATCAAGTTCTTCAATCTGTTCATCAGAAGTTTTTCCCTGTATCATGTCCATGAACAATCCCGCAAGGCGAAGAGCTTCTGCTTTAGTCTTTCCAATAATGGTATCAAGCATCATGTCTACAGAAGCCTGACTGACAGCACATCCAGAACCATTAAAAGATCCATCAGTAATAACCCCATTTTCATCCATCAAAAGCTGAAGATAAATATTGTCACCGCAACTCGGATTTACCCCCTGAAGAGTAAATGTTGGATGCTCCAGTACCCCCTTATGGTTTGGATGTATGTTATGTTCATTCAGAATCTCTTGATACAATGCTTTCAAATCCATTATTTTAAGCCCATCCATTCACGAATATGAGAAATTTTTTCTACAAATATTTCAGCCTCTGCTTCAGTATTGTAAAAATACATGCTCGCCCGAGCCGTACTTCCTACACCCAATTTCTGCATGAGAGGTTGCGCACAATGATGACCAGCTCTGATTGCAATGTTTTCTGTGTCCAATATCGTTGCAATATCATGAGGATGAACATCATCAATAGTAAAAGTAACAATGCCAGAATGATTTTCAGGATTCTTGCTACCAATAACGTGAACATGAGGAATGTTTTTAAAGCCTTCCATTACAAGCGAAACCAGCTGATTATCGTTTTTTTCAATTGCCTCAAAACCAACCTGCGTAATATATTCGATTGCACTAGCAAGACCTGCAGCATCAGCAGCGTTTACAGTACCAGCCTCGAATTTATGAGGCAATTCCGCATATGTAGCACTATCGCGAGTTACATATTCTATCATTTCACCACCAGAAAGGAACGGAGGCATCTGTTCAAACAGAAGTTTTTTGCCATACAACACACCAATTCCCATTGGTCCACACAATTTATGACCGCTTAATGCAAAAAAATCTGCATCCAAGTCTTTTACATCAATCTTAATGTGGGGAGAACTTTGTGCACCATCAATAAGGACGCAAGCACCTTTGCCTCCGTTTCCAACCTTATGGGCATAGGCAGTAATTTCCTTTACAGGGTTTGTAATGCCAAAAACATTGCTGACATGAACAAGCGCAACAAACTTTGTTTTCGATGTTATTTTCGATTCATATTCTTCTTTTGTAATGACAGCATCATCAGTACATTCAAGAAAAACAAGTGATGCACCTTTTTCTCGACACACCAACTGCCACGGCAATAGGTTGGAATGATGCTCCATGCAGGAAACGACGATTTCATCACCTTCCTGAACATTTTGCAAGCCATAACTATATGCTACAAGATTAATACTCTCTGTTGTATTCCTTGTAAAAACAATTTCACCGTCATCCCTTGCATTCAAGAATTCTGCAACAGTGTGACGAGCATTTTCATATACATCAGTAGCCTTTATACTAAGGCCATATAGTCCGCGCAAAGGATTTGCATTGAATTTTGTATAAAACTCAGTAATAGCATCTATTACACATTGAGGTCGCTGCGTCGTAGCAGCATTATCAAAATAAATGAAGCCTTTATTCTCAGATGCATTCAAAAGAGGAAAATCATTACGGTATGAAAAAATATTATTCATGAACAAACGCTCCTTCAATAAAATCTTGGACTTGATCTACAAGATGCCTATCAGGAATATCCTTGCATGCAGAAAGAATCTTTGCCCGAACAATGAGCTTCCGAGCTGTTTTTTCATCAATTCCCCTGCTCTGCATATAAAATAAGATTTCACTACTCAATCTGCCGATAGAAGATCCGTGACGTCCGTCAACATCCTCTTCTCCACACAAAATAACAGGTAACGTCTTATTCACAACATCAGGATTTAAAAGCAAAACATCTTCCTGTTCATCACCTTTCGCATCCTTGCATCCTTTTATGAAATCTATTGTACCGCGCCAGACTTTGCTGGCACCATCCATGACAACACCATCAGTACGCATAAAGCTATAGGTTTCAATTCCTGACTGGCGAACGACATAATTTACATCAAGAGAATGATTCTTATTGACCACATAGCAGATTTTGCTCTTTGAACAAGCCTTGTAACCAAGAAGTTCATGTGAAGAACCATTGTATACATCCTTTCCACCTAATTCCAACTGAACAACATCAAGGCGCGATCCTTCATCTTCTACAGAGCCAATAGAAACAAAGCCCTTGTAATTGTCCCCCAACATGTTTACTGTCACAAGATGAACAGTTGCATATTGCTTTGCATGTACACGAATACGAATTCCCAAACTGCCAGCATCAAATTGCGAACTTGAGAAATCCAATATAAAGGTAGAGTCTGTGCTTTCTTCGGCAAGAATAACAATATCAGACACGGCATGTTCATTCGCACCAGCTGAATATGTCAACCGAACAAAAGAGTTAGAATCGATTGACTCCAGCTCTTTTGACCTTGTCACATGAAAACAATGGGAAGGAACAGCTAGCTCTGACATAACGGCATCAAACTGTTCATCAAAATTCTTTCCCAATCCCGTTGTGCAAACAGTACCAGAAACATCGCTTGAATCAAAATTTCCCTTAGTTTTTTTTACCATCTCTATTCCAGATGGAAGCTGTGAAACAGAAAACAATGCTCC
>JAFVDR010000324.1 GCA_017476165.1 Treponema sp.
AGCGAAGATCTTACGACAGATGAAATTACAGCAGAAAAATTGCAGGATGCAGACGGCATCATCGTGCCGGGCGGATTCGGCAGCAGAGGTGTTGAAGGCATGATTCGTGCTGCAAAATACGCACGTATTCACAAAGTGCCTTATTTTGGCATTTGTCTGGGAATGCAGATTCTCGTCATTGAATACGCACGCAACGTCCTTGGCTGGAGCGATGCACAGACAACAGAAATAGACAAAGAAACAAAACATCCTGTCATTGACTTGATGCCTGATCAGAACGGAAAGATTCTGGGAGGAACGCTCCGACTTGGAAAGTTTGCCTGCAAGGTAACACCAGGAACGCTGACAGAAAAGGCCTACGGTTCTGACATAATATGGGAAAGACACCGCCATCGCTATGAATTCAACAATGCCTATCGGGACGACCTAGTAAAGGCAGGTCTCATCATTGCAGGCGTAAACCCAGAACGCAATTTGGTTGAAATTTGCGAAGTTCCGAATCATCCATGGATGCTGGGCGGACAGTTTCACCCGGAATTCAAGAGCCGTCCAAACAAACCGGGGCCATTGTTCAAGGATTTCATTACCGCAAGTTACGAATATAAAAGCAGCATGAAAAAATAATGCTGCTGCACAGTCAGCCGCAGAAGGAGTTTTTATGGAACGTTCTAGAATTGTCGTTTTGGATTTCGGCAGCCAGTATGCACATTTGATTGCAAAAAGACTTCGCATGATGGGATACTATTCAGAAATAGCATTGCCATCTGTTTCCGTAGATTCTATTGCCGATGCAAAAGGAATCATCATGAGCGGAGGACCTGCCTCTGTCTATGAAAGCAACATTCCTGAGTTTAACGAAGCAATTCTTGACATGGATGTTCCCATCCTGGGGCTGTGCTATGGACATCAGCTTATGGCAACAAGTTACGGCGGAAAGGTTGGAAAGGCGGATGTAGGAGAGTTTGGAATTGCTCATCTGGAAAAAACAGATGCTGGAAAATCCTCTCCAATATTTAATGGCGTTTCCGAAACAACACTGGTGTGGATGAGCCATCAGGATGCTGTATTACAGATTGGGGAAGGTTTTGAAGTAATTGGCAAAACAAAAGACTGCCCTTTTGCAGCATTGCAGGACCTTGAAAAAAAACGATTCAGTCTTCAGTGTCACTGCGAAGTAAAGGACACTCCAGAAGGAAACAAAATATTTGAAAACTTTGCACTGTTCTGTGGAATGACAAAGAACTGGGACGAAGATACCGTACTTAGTCACATTCTTGAAGGCATTAAGACTGATGCAAAAGATAAAAACGTGCTGCTGTTTTTGAGTGGTGGCGTAGACAGTACTGTTGCATTTGCATTGCTAAATAAAGCTTTAGGTCAAGACAGGGTTCTTGGTCTTCACATAGACAATGGCTTTATGCGTAAGAACGAAAGCCACAAGGTTGCAGAACTGTACAAGGCACATGGTTTTACAAACTTTATTGTAGAAGACGCAAGTGAAAGCTTCTTAAAGGCCGTGTACCACCTTACAGATCCACAGAAAAAAAGAATGGCTGTTGGTGAAAACTTTATTAATGTACGAAACGAAGTTGTTGCACGACAGAAGCTAGATGAAGACAAATGGATGCTTGCACAGGGAACGCTCTACCCAGATATTATTGAAAGCGGCGGAACAAAAAACTCAAAAGTAATAAAGACTCACCACAATCGTGTAGACGGCATTCAAAAGCTTATAGAAAAAGGGCTTGTCATAGAGCCTCTGAAAGATTTGTACAAAGATGAAGTTCGGCGCATAGGCAAAAAACTGGGACTCGAAGATGAGCTTGTAATGAGGCATCCGTTCCCAGGACCTGGACTCAGCATCAATGTCCTGTGTTCAGACGGCAAAATGTCTGAAACTGACAAACAGGACTTTGAAAAAGCACAAAAAGAAATTGAAAGCATAAAGCTTGATATGTTCTGTGAACATTGCTCGCAGGATTTAATAAAAACGGTACTGCCAGTACGTTCTGTTGGTGTTCAGGGAGATTTCCGCACATACAGGTTTCCGGCAGTGCTCACATTCGGAAAAGAAGAAAACGGAATGTTCCATCTGCCTAAAAAATGGGAAAAACTTGAAGCTGCATCAAGTAGAATTACGAATAGTGCACAGTACATAAACCGCTGCATCATAAAGTTGTGGCAGAACCCTTCCATTACGGACGCTGATTTTGCACTGCAGGAAGCATATTGCGACAAAGCTCGGCTTGACCAGACGAGGGAAGCCGACAATATCATGCTGACTACACTTCATGCAAACGGCTGGTACAACAAGATTTTCCAGCACCTTACAATAAACCTGCCGTATGCATCAAGCAAAGACAGGTGCAGCATAGTCCTCAGACCATTATGTTCAGAAGATGTAATGACTGCACGTTTTGCACATCTTCCACAGGAAGACCTCATGCAGATTGTAAAAGACATTGCCCAGCTGGGATTTGCAGATGCAATATTCTTTGACCTGAGCAACAAGCCTCCTGCAACATTCGGCTGGGAATAACAGGCAGCCCGAAAGCAGGGCTGCCAAGTCACTTTGCGGGCACGTACATTACCCTTCCACCTGCCCGACAAGTTCGGTCAGCAGGGGAATGAGCTGTTTTTTTCGCGAAACAATGTCTTTCATATAATAGACATGCTCTGCACGCTTAGGAAAATTCATCAATGATTCAAAGCTCTGGTCGCTTGCAATCAACATGATAGAACTGAGCTTTGTAATATCCGTTACCAGAAGGGCATGGAACAGCTTGCCGCCTGTCTTGCGCTCCACTTCGAGCTGTTCAAGGAATTCTTTTTTACGCTCCATAATCTCGGTAGTAGAGTCAACTTCAATCTGGCTGACTGTGTAAGAAATCTTTCCCTCTGTATAATCTTTCATATCCTGATGAATGACTTCTTGCGATGTCCTTCCGCCAATATGGCTGCCACTTTTTATGATGTCGTTGCCAAGTTTCTTTATGTCAAGTTCCGTAATGCTGCTCAGATACTCCGCTGTCATAACATCGATGTCAGTCACCGTTGCCGATTGCAGCACAAGAGTGTCACTCAGAATGCCGCACAAAAGGAGGGCCGCAATATCTTTTGGAATTGAAACATGATTTTCGTGGTATAGGTTTGCAACAATCGTAGACGTAGAGCCAACCGGACGGTTGATAAACGTTATGGGGGTCTTCGTGCTAAAGGTGCTTATCTTGTGGTGATCAATTATTTCCTGAATGACATAATGCTCAATACCTTCAACAGCCTGCTGTGGCTCGTTGTGGTCAACAAGAATGACCTGAATGTTAGCTTCATGCAAAAGATCACTTTCGCTGATTACGCCAATCACCTTGTAATCCTCATCAACGACTGGCAGGCATCTGCTCGTGCTTTTTGCCAGCAAAGGACGAATCTTCTGAACGGAATCACTCGCATGAACTGGCAGGATTTTTTTGTCGGCCATTGCACTTACAGGAGAAGAATATTCAATCAGCGTTGCCGTTGCAGCCGTGCTGTCGTGTCCCGAAAGAATCGACACCCTGTTTGCCTTTGCCAGCTCCCGAAGTTCTTTTTTTACGATGTAGTCTCTGGTAATTATGAGCGCACGGACATGGGCTTCGATGCACACTCTCTGAATGTCTTCCCTGTCGCCAGTGATGACAATAATGTTTTCGCTCTTGTGCTCTTCCAAAAGCCTTTTGAACGTTCCAACATCATCATCACCAATCATAATGCGGCAGTTGAAATAATCATCCGGCTCAAATTCCACAATTGGAGTCGCATTTAAAGTCTTTTCAATTAAATGAAGACTCGCAAGAAAAATGTCGCCTCTTTTCGGGTTCAGCAACTTGTATGAATTCAGGGCAAAAGCATTGTAATTCAAAAGTCCCTGATACGTTCCGTCAACATTTACAATGGGAAGCACGGAAGAATTGGTACTAATCATTTTGTCTACGGCTTTCCACAGGGAAACATTTTCGTCTACAGAGACGTATTTGTCACTCATGTAGTATTCGGTCTTTGGAACAAGATCAGGAATGTATACAGGCGGTTCTATCTTAAATCGTTTGAAAATATATTCTGTCTGAGGTGCAAGATGTCCTGCCCTTGCTGCTACATATTCATTCTTTCCCAGCAGCTGCTTCAATCTTGCATACGCCGTAGCAGCAACTACGGAATCCGTATCTGGATTGCGGTGTCCGATTATATACACTTTGTTCGTCATACGGTCGTATTATACCATAACACAGCACTTTGTGCACACTTCGCATTCAAATAGTACAAAAATAATTTGCCTTTGCACAGAATATGGTGTAAAATCAGTACAATACACGGTATTAAACACGTGTTGATAATACTATAGGTTTCCTACAGAATTGAGAGGTGTACATGAATTCATTAACGGCATCTACGTACAATCCGGATGACTTGCCGAAAGCTTTCGTAAAGCTGTACGGTGGAACAGAAGACAGCGTGCAGGTATATTCTTCGCCTGCACGGATTAACATCATTGGAGAACACATTGATTACAACGGAGGCAAGGTTTTTCCTGCTGCAATCAACAAATACCTCTATGTAGCAATCCGCAAGCGCTTAGATTCAAAAATATTCTATAATGACGTTCGTTTTCCAGGCTCTTACGAATTTGACATACATGACAATTTCGTTTATGACAAGAAAAACGACTATGCAAACTATTTAAACGGCATTCTTTCACAGCTCAAAGCAAAAAGCCTTGCATTTCCCTGTGGTTTTGAAGTTCTTATGGTAAGCAATGTTCCTGCAGGTGGCGGAATTTCATCATCCTCTGCACTGGAATGTGGATTTGCCTATGCCGTAAGCGAAACGTTTGGATTCAACATAGACCGCATTGAAATTGCAAAGCTCGGACAAATGAGCGAGCACACATTCATGAACGTAAACTGCGGCATCATGGATCAGTTCATCATAGCCAACGGTAAAAAAAACACAGCCATAGAGCTTGACTGCAACACGCTTGACTATCAATATGCACCGCTTGAACTGGGAGATTATCGCTTTGTCGTCATGAATACAAACAAGCAGCGCCGACTGGCAGACAGCAAGTACAATGAGCGCCGCAGCGAATGCGAAAAAGCCTTGAAGATACTGCAGGATGCAGGCGTACAGATAAAAGCCGTGTGCGAGCTCACGCCAGAACAATGGGAACAGGCAAAGGGATGCATTGCAGATGCCGTCATCCTGAAGAGGGCAAAGCATTGCGTCTATGAAAATCAACGCGTAAAGGATGCGGTGGCAGCCTTAAAAGCAGGCAATCTCGAAAAGCTTGGATCACTCTTGAATGAATCCCACGCATCTCTCAAAAATGACTACGAAGTAACAGGCGTTGAACTTGATACACTTGCAGAAACGGCACAGAAGCAGCAGGGTTGCCTTGGTGCACGAATGACAGGTGCAGGATTCGGTGGATGCGGCATTGCACTCGTTCACAAGGACAGCATTGATGCATTCATTGAAAATGTACAGAAGGCATACACAGACAAAATAGGCTATGCAGCAGGATTCTTTGCATGTGAAAGCGGAGATGGCGTAGCACACTACAAAAACTAAAATGAAGGGTTCAAAATCGTGTTATACCGCGGTTTTGAACTCTTTCTTTGACTAAATGGCCATATTGCTCTACAATAGATTTGGGGTATCTATGGCATCAGACAAAAAGAAATCTAAAAAGAGCAAATGGGGACTCGGACTCTGTGCCTGTGCAGCCATTGCAGCAGGCTACGTAGGATTCACAAAACTCAACACGGACAATCAACAGGAAGTTGAACGTCTGGAGCACATTGTCCAAGGTCTTCAGGAAGAATACATTCCCATGAAATTCAAGGTTGATTACAAAGAGGACAGCACGGCAGAAGTCAACATAAAATATTACGATCAAGACGGAAAGCAGACGAGCAGAATGTCCTACATAGTAAATGGCTCAGAGCTCTTTTTTGACTTTAAAATCATACATTTGGCATCCAAAGACATCTATTTCTTTTTTCCCTATTCCATATACACAAACAAAATAGAACCTGTAAACGGCATTCAGATATGCGATGCCTACACGGAAAACGGCATGCCGTTGATTTACAGGAGCAAAAAGCTCGATACGCAGGAAGATATGCAGTTTTTTACAAACTTGTTGACTTATGCAAAAACTGGAAATGGAATCAATGAAGTAGACATCGCCTACGGCTATTCCGTGCATGACCTGAATGACTTTAACATTCATTTTATGCACGACACGACATACAAGGTAGTCTGCCACAAGCAGAAAGGCGGCATAGAAATCCAAGAGGATTAATCCTAGAGGCTGGCACGTATGGTTCAAGATGTAATTGAAACGCTACAGACACTTTTTCAAACATTTCTTGCACAAATCATCGGTGTTGCTGTCGGTGCATGCATCCTTACGCTTGCCGTATACGTGTGGCATGGCATCCTAAAGGAAAGGAACATCAACGGGCGCACAAAAGAAGAAGTTCCCACAAGCAGGCTTTTCTGGAACTACCTTGCAGAAGGAAGTGCCTTTCTGCTGCGTTCCATCCCAAAAATCGGCATTACAGCCCTCGCCCTTTTCGTCGTGTTTCAAATAGGAAGCAAGCTATATTCCGTAAACAGGTACTTTGAAAACGAACGACGCATCAAAGAACTTAAAGCCGTCATCAAAAACATGGAGCGCCAGCAGAATCTTGGAAAAATTCAGGTCGTTTCTCGAACGGAAGATTCCGTTACCTATAAAGTAACTGTATTTACAGGCTACAAGGAAGAAGCGGCAACAGAAGAAATAACACTTCCCGGCAAGGAATTTTATTTTGACTGCCTCGTCATTAATTTTGACTATTCACAAATAAGCAGCGGCACTACAGACAACATAGCATATCCCTACCGTATATGGTCGGAACAGTTGAGTCCCGAAAAAGCACACTACCTGACAGCAACATTCATTGACGGCACAGAGCAGGTTCCCATCCCCTATCTGCTACAGGATGATGTATACGGCATTGCTCCCGGTACATATCTAAGCAGGATAAAGGAACTGTTTTCAATCATAAATGACAAGGAACAAAGCAGGCAGTTCGGCATCCGCAGTACGAACGGAGCTGCAATACACATTACGCCAAAAGACAATGAAATTTATACCATTAAAGTGGAGAACACAGGTGGGCTGAGTCTACACAAAGAAGAAGAATGGTAGAGACTGCTTTTGTAGATTTTTCATTTTTTTTCAGAAAATTGCGACAAAAAGTATAAATCAAGTGCATATATAATATAGAGGTCATATAATGCACACAATAAAGCCATTTGAAAAACTTACATTTCACGATGATTTCATGTTCGGGCTTGTAATGCAGGACAAGGAGATTTGCCGGGAAGCTCTGGAATGCCTGCTTGGAAAAAGCATTCAGAAGATTGAGTACACTGAGCCACAGAAAAGCCTTAACACTTTCTGTACGTCCCATGCCATAAGGCTTGACGTGTACGTGGACGACGGAAACACTGTCTATGACGTTGAGGTGCAAAACAAGAACGAGAAGAATCTCGGAAGAAGGACGCGGTACTATCAGGGAATCATGGATGTTGACTCACTTGAAAAAGGTTGTGTCTACACCGAGCTTAAGAACAGCGTAATAATATTCTTATGTACCTTCGACCCTTTCAAAAAAGAGATTCCGTGCTATACTGTAAAAAGGGAATGTTTACAGGACAGGAGCGTCGGAATAGATGACGGAGCTGTCGTGCACATATTTAACTGCACGGCGTATGAAAAGGTAAAGAATGAGAGTTTACGGGCATTCCTTAAGTTCGTACAGACGGACATGACTGAATCAGAGTTTACTAGGAGGATAGGCAATATGGTAGAGACACAGAAAGCAGTAGAGTCAAACAAGAAATTTTACCTTTCATGGAGCCTGCATGACACTGATGTAAGGCTTGAAGGCCGTGAGGAAGGCATTCGCATTGGAGAGAAACGAGGAGAAAAGAAAGGTATGAATGAAAACAAAATCGCAAATGCCAGAAACCTTCTTGCAATGAAGCTTGGTACGCACGAGCAGATTGCACAGGCTGTGGAACTGCCGCTTGAAAAAATTGAGGAGCTGGCAGCGGAATTGGCAAAAGATGTAGCTTTGCAAGAGGTGTAGCGCACACTACACAAGTTGAATAGTAAAAAAGGCTGTCCGAATAAAGCTTCGGCAAGAAGCTTCTTGGGCAGCCCTTTTATTTTTAGGTAAGGCTTGTACACCGTGGAGACTGCAAGTTTTGTGCAGAACCACAGCAGATGAAGCCTAAAGGCATGTTTTTATTAATCCATACCATTTATGTTACAGACTGGATACTCATAAGGGGATTCAAGTCTAGTACCTTCCAGAACTGCGTTTAGCACATTCGATTTTACTTTTACAGTTAGACTAGAATGTAGACCAACGAATGTTCCGTACCAGTTATAAGAATCCGTAATCTCTGCATTAATGACAATTACCCCCGTCAGGCTACTGCAGTCTCTGAAACAGTAACTCATGTCCGTGACACCACTAGGTATTGTAGACGGTCCTGTCGTCATGCTACTGCAGCCATCGAAACAGTATCGCATGTTCGTGACTCCATCTGGTATTGTAGGTGCAGCCGTCAGGCTACTGCAGCCATAGAAACAGCGACTCATGTCCGTAACTCCATCAGGTATTGCAGGAGCTGCCGTCAGGCTTCCGCACTGATAGAAACAGTTATACATGTCCGTGACTCCATCAGGTATTACAGGAGCAGCCGTCAGGCTGCTGCAGTAAGAGAAACAGTATTTCATGTTCGTGACTGAATCAGGTATTGCAGGAGCTGCCACAAGTTTTGAACAGTTCTTGAATCCCTCTTCCATTGTGGTAATGCCAGCAGGCAATGCCGTTGCAGACAGGTCTACAAACTTCGAGCTGTTGGCTGTCAATGCAGTCTTTATCTGAGTCCAGTTGCTTGTTGTAAGCCCGTTTATTGCCGGCAGCACGTTCGGCTCTTCCTTGCTTCCTGGAGGAAGGCTTGCAAGGTAGCCGCTCAATCCGCTTATATCAAGCCCCCACTTTGCATACAGCGTAATGTTGGATGTCACCTTAGTCGTAAAGTTATATGCGGTTGAGGCATAAGTTACAGTAGCTGTAGCACCGCTTCCGCTTACCGTTCCAGTGTACCATCCCAGGAATGTCGCACCAGTCTTTGTGGGGTCGGCAGGCTTTGAGTCCGCGGCAGTGTCTACGTTG
>JAFVDR010000325.1 GCA_017476165.1 Treponema sp.
GAGCATTAGATTTTCCATGCTTTCCTTTAGTTCTTCATAATCATTGGAATCTATCGGATAAATTGAAGAAAAAACAACAGGCTTTACTTCCTTAAACCCAGGGAGTGGAGTTCTGGCAGGATTCGATACCGTTGTAATGGTATCACCAACACTGACATCACTGACAGTCTTTATTCCAGCAATGACATAGCCGACATCACCTGCAGCAAGGCAGTCAACTTCTTCATATTTTATCTTAAAAAGTCCAACCTGTTCAACTCTATATTCTGTATTGCGTCCCATCAAGCGAATGACATCACCAGCACGAATTGTTCCGTCTTTTATTCTGATATGAACAATGACACCGCGATACTCGTCATAATGGCAGTCAAAAATCAAGGCGGTCAAAGGTGCATTCACATCTCCTGTCGGAGCAGGAAATTTTGTTACAATAGCCTCCATCAAATCATCAATGCCTTGCCCAGTCTTGGCACTCACCAACAAGGCATCAGATGCATCCAAGCCCAAATCATGTTCAATTTCTTTTTTTGCAGCATCTATATCTGCACTGGCAAGGTCTATCTTATTGATGACGGGAACAATAGTCAAATCCTGTTCCAGTGCCATGTACATGTTGCTGACCGTCTGGCTTTCAACCCCCTGAGTTGCGTCAACCAAAAGCAATGCACCCTCACAAGATGCAATGGCACGGCTTACTTCATAGCTAAAATCAACATGTCCCGGAGTATCAACAAAGTTCAATTCATAGTCATGACCATCTTTTGCATGATAGGGAATTGTAACGGCCTGACTTTTTATTGTAATGCCGCGCTCACGTTCTATATCCATGTTATCCAGAATCTGAGCCTTCATCTGGCGGTCTTCAATAATCTGGGCTTTCTGAATGAGTCTATCAGCCAATGTAGATTTTCCGTGATCTATGTGTGCGGTAATACAGAAATTCCGCTTGTATTTCAAATCTGTCATGTCTAATCCTTAAAAATAGTATGGACTGTCCAAAGTTGCCTGAAAACCGAGTGCAATGTCAAGAAAACCATTTTTTCTTTTTTTTGCATAAATCTGAATGGAAATATATTCCTTATCAGCACTTATTTCGGTTCTCAGAATCTGAACAGGGTCATTTTCACTAAATCCTGCTTCGTCTGCAGCAGAACCTTTTATGATACTTCGTATATTATACAGTTTTTTGTTTGTTGTGGAAGATGGGACCAAATCCATTCCAATGAACGGAATGAGAGCCTGTCCAATGACATCATGATTGTACACTTCCAGTCCAGGAGCCTTTGGACGCTTTCCAAGGTACACAAGCTTTGTCGTTTGTATTCCCGCAGCATTTGTAATGCCAACCTGAACAATCGTCTCCGGAATGCGCTTTAAAAAATTATTAGTTAAATCATCCTTTGTTGTAATGCGTTCCCCATTTATTGACGTTATAGTATCCCCTGCTGCAAGCCCTCCAAAAGCTGCATGTCCACCAGGCATTACATAACACACATCTACACCGACATTGGCAGCCCCCATGCCATACAGTTTTTTTGTCTTACCGTACGCAGCCATCCATGGATGAACCCGCTCGCCGCCAGCAAACAAAATGGGAAGTTCATAGCGAAGATATTCTACAGGAATGGCAAAATTCAAGCCCTGATACAATGGAACACCTGCAAACACAACAGCCTGTACGTTTCCTTTTTCATCTATTAATGGTCCTCCAGAATTTCCACTATTGACGGCAGCATCAATCTGAAACATTTTGCCAGCAGAAAAAAGATCACGGTCTTTAGAAGAAATGATGCCGCTGGTAAGCGTTCTGTCCAACCCCAGTGGAGAACCGATTGCATACACTTTATCACCCACATCCAGATCAGAACTAGAACCTAAATTGAATACATAAGGAGCATCAACTTCCGTTTTAAGAAGTGCAAGATCAACAGACTTGTCATATCCAATTATTTTTGCAGGAATACGCGTTTCCGGGTCATCAGCAAGGCGGATATACAACCGTGCAAATCCCTCATATTCAGGATCCACACAGTCAGAAATGACATGATGGTTTGTAATGATGTAACCATTCTTGGAAATGAAAAATCCGCTGCCCAATACACCATCGTTATATCCAACGCCATGCTCGACTTTGATTCCTTTATCAACATATACGGTCACGGTTCCTTTTATCAAGTCAGATACTTTTGTGTTCAAGCTTTCCTGTGTAAGAGTCAATCCTGGAACATTTTTCTGAATACGTTCATTCAACTCGTCTTTTTGCAGAACTAGACTTGGCAGCTCCGAATATTCCACCGCTTCAAGAGATTCAAAATAGCGCAGTGCACTGATGTAATTCTTCTTTGAGATGTCTTTTTTATAGCGCGAAACAATTTTTTTCTCGCAATCACTGTACAGTGTCTGAATGGTAGATTGAGCAGAAGCAGAAGCCTTTGATTCAGTCTGTAGGATTTTAGCGCGCCACAAAGCCTGCAAAGGCTCTTTTTCAAGCATCTTCCGTATCGTCTGAATTTCATAGTTTACAGCATCTTCCGATGTATAATTTACTGGAGCAATAGCATCAGCAGTCTTCTTTTTCTTTTCCTTGACTTTTGAAGAAACCGTCCCTGCAAACAGCAAAAGAGAAAGGACAATGCATACGATCTTTTTCAAAAATTTAGTTTCCATCCTGTATTTTCGGTTCATCCTTCGTTTCAGGAATCAACTGTCCGTAATAGAATTTTCCTACGTGAACAGCATGAATCCTTTGTTTTTTATCTTCATCTTCAACAATTGCAGAAAAACCTTGCCGTCCATCAGCCTTCAACATAGCCTCAGCCTTCTGCGCATGGGAACTTTTTCCCACTTCACCTACCCAATAAAAATCACATTTCTGGTCTTTAGTTACAGAAAGCGTTTGCCCATTATGACTTACAGAAGAAGGTATTCCATTGACAGATGTCACGACAACAACAGAACCGTCATAGGAATCGTAAAACATATCATCTTCTATTACGTCTTCATTGTTTGCATGAGGTCGAACTGACACACGCACATTCCAAGCACCGTCACCATCCAAATCCCAGGACGAAGTCCGTCCTCTGCCGGCAAAATACTCTTCGGTAAAGTCCGGCACAGTATCGGCATTTTCATCTACCTGTATCATGCGCAGATAGAACTGAGCCCCAAATGAAGGATATCCAAACAGATTCGTCATGACGGTTTGCTCTTCTTCAAATGAATGAACGTCAGCAAGTCCAGTCTCATCAAATTCATAATATTCGGTCGTTTCAAACACACCGTCATTGTCAGAATCAACTATTCTGAGCGTTGGTATGTTACCCTCAAACTGAGCATGGGCATATTGAACGCCATCAGCAAAATAGTCAATTGTATGAACATTGCCATTCAAGATGGTAGCCACAAGAATACCATTTTCACGCTCCCGCGTAGCAGCCGTAAACGAAGAACAAGAATTCAGCAGAACATCCCGTGTCATTTTGCGCTCATCTATCTGAAGCACAGGAAAAAAGAATTGTGCACCAGAAACAGAACTTATAAGACGATCCCGTTCTACTCGCACAGGAGTCCATTTCAATTCCTCTGAAACCATTTCAAACGAAGCCGACACTTCATCATTTCCGTCAAGAAAAGTAAATGAAGACAAATATGGAAAAGAATTCCACGTAAACGTACATTTTCGGGCTTCTGGATGGTTATACAGCGTACCAGAAACAGGAATACCAAAATCGCATTCTATGGACCAGTCACACTTGCCGTCCTGATTACTATCATAGGTAATTGTCTGCGGTCGTCCACGGTAATATTTTACAAAAATGTCCGCCACTCCATCGCCACTCATGTCTCGCGTTATCAAACCGCC
>JAFVDR010000326.1 GCA_017476165.1 Treponema sp.
AAGCCCTATTGTTCCGTCTTTGTTCTGCCCCCTGCATATAATTCTTCCTGCAACTGATAGTGGCCTGTCAAACCATGGTGCACACAACATGCCGCCATATTTTTCGATATTGAGGGCTGTGTATTCGCCGGATTTAATCTCTTCGTTTTCCTTTATCTTAAAAGATGGAGAGTCGCTGTGCGATGCTGTAATGGAAAATCCCTTGAATTCGGCTGTAGGGGGAATCTTGAATGATACTATGGAAGAACTGTTTCGTGTAGTAAAATAGTTTTTTCCTGCTTCAAGGTGCCACTCGTCTTCTTCTTTTAATTCCGTAAATCCTTTTGCCATAAGAGTTTCTGCAAAGTTGTGCACGGCATGAAAACAGCTCGGACTTTTCTGTATGAAGCGGAGCATGTTTTCTGCCGTTTTTTTATAGGTGTGCGTCTGTGAGTTTATTTCTTTCATATCTCTGATTATAACGCATAATGAATGTTTTGTTCTTGAAAAACAGACTATATAATACTATAATGAGTAAAAAATGATGTTTTCCATAAAGAAAAAGCTTGTTTACCTTTTGGTTGTCTGTGTTTTTTTGACAGCAGTTATTTTGGGTGGCATAGGACTGTTTAAGGTAACGAGCGTAATCAATCAAAAATCTCATAGTGCTCTTACGCTTGTTGGTTCTGCAGAAAAGCAGCGCCTGAATGTCATTATCAGCAATTTGGAGCAGTCCGTGAATTATTTGGAAGACATTACGATAGGCCACATTACGGATGTAAATGCCCTTGTTCAGGATGAAGCGTATCGCAATTCCATCACGAAAGAACTTGAGTATCTGGCGTACAGTCTGGTGACAAACACCAATTTTGCCATGTCTTGCTATTTGCGTTATAATCCTGAGCTGTTTTCGCCTACGGAAGGTTTTTTCTGGTTGAAATCATCATCTCAGTCTTTCATGCCTGAATCGTGTACGGACATATCAAAATATGATGCAGATGATATTGGACATGTGGGGTGGTATTATATACCGGTCAGTCGGCAAACTCCGACATGGATTGTTCCCTATTATAATGAAAACGTTGGCATCTATATGGTTTCGTATGTTGTTCCTGTATATGTAAGGAATAAGCTGGTATGTGTTGTCGGTATGGACGTTGATTTTTCCTACATTGTACGCGAAATAGACGAAATCAATCCGTATAAAACAGGATACGCGTATATGCTGGATCAAAAGGAATCGGTTATCTATCATAGAGATTACAAGTTTGGTTCAACAGTTCAAACAGAAGAAGATTCCCTTGAAGAAATGTTCATTCTGTCAAATGGATGGCATCTTGTGACTGCTGTTCCCAAAAAGGAAATCAGTACCGAAAAGCGGCAGATTCTGCCCTTCATGATTATTGCGACTCTTATTGTTGGCTTCATCTTCATTGTCATAGCTGTTTATAGCGTTGCACACGTCATTAATCCGCTGCTTGAATTGAATGGAGCCATCAAGGAAATTGCTGCCGGCAATATGGACATCAACATTTCCTGCACTTCGAACGATGAAATCGGTATGCTTGCTGAAAACTTCAGGAAGGCAATTCAAAAGCTTCCGACCTATATGTATACCGATGCCCTGACCGGCATTAAGAAGTCCTCTGCATACAAGCGCTCTGTCTCTGATTATGAGTCAAGGATTGCATCTCGATCCATGACGGAGTTTGCAGTCCTTGTGTTTGACGTAAACAACCTTAAGACGACAAATGACAGGTATGGACATGAAGCCGGCAACAAGCTGATAGTGACGGCATCGTCTTTTATTTGTCATTCATTCAAATCAAGTCCGGTCTTTAGAATTGGAGGCGATGAATTTGTTGCCGTTCTACAGAACTCTGATTATGAGCACAGAAATGCCCTCATACAAGCGTTTGATATGGCAATGTTCAACGAAAAAATTGAATTGCCTGCGGTAATGCTCAACCTTTCGATTGCCAGAGGACTTGCAGTATATGATGCTTCTGTTGACAATACGTATGCGGATGTATTCAAGCGTGCTGATGATGCTATGTACGAAAATAAAAATAAAATGAAAGGGGTTTTGAAATGAAGGAAATTTCCTCTTTGTTGGGGTACCGCGAGGGCATAAAGGTGGTTGATGCAACCCTGCGAGATGGTGGTCTGGTAAACGATTTTTACTTTACGGATGATTTTGCACGGGCATTGTATCAGGCAAACTGCGATGCTGGTGTTGATTATATGGAAGTCGGCTATAAGGCATCGAAAAAAATCTTTGACGTTGAAAAGTTCGGTAAATGGAAATTCTGCAATGATGACGATATTGTTTCCATTATTGGTACTAATGCCGAAAAAAAGGTGAAGCTTGCCGTCATGGCAGACGTTGGACGTTGTGACTACAAGGAAGATATTCATGACAGGGGAAACAGTCCCATTGATGTTGTTCGGGTTGCCTGTTATGTCCACCAGATGCCGACTGCAATAGACATGATTGAAGATGCAAAGAAAAAAGGCTACGAAGTGACTTGCAACATCATGGCAATTTCTACTGCACAGGAAGGTGATATCCGCGTTGCTCTAGACATGTTGGGAAGGTCTCCTGTTGACGTCATTTATATTGTTGATAGCTTTGGTTCTTTGTATCCTGAGCAGATTGCACGAATTGTTGCACTGTATAAGGAGTATGCTGACCGATATGGCAAAAAACTGGGCATCCATGCCCATAACAATCAGCAGCTTGCCTTTGCAAACACGATAGAAGCTGTTGGCGATGGGGTAGACTGGCTTGATGCAACGTACAACGGCATGGGACGCGGTGCCGGCAACTGTTCAATGGAAAACCTTATGGGGCTGTTACGCAATCCTAAGTACAGCATCTATCCAGTGCTAACGTTCATCGAAAAGGAAATGTCAAAGCTGAAAAAGGATGGCATTGTCTGGGGCTATGATCTTCAGTACCTCATAACAGGCATTCTGAACCAGCATCCTCGCATGGCCATTGCGTTTACAAAAGACAAACGCGGTGACTATGCTTCATTCTATAATGAAATGCTTGCCCTTGAATAACCTTTGGAGACTAGGGCTTTTTAGGGGACATAAGTATGGGAGACTGCCCGGAAACAACACTTTTTTCTTATTTTCCGAGCAGTCTGTCATGCACTATTCTTCGATTGAGTGCGTTTGAATGTACGTAAAAAGCTTGTTCATCTGAAGCAGGAATGAAAGTCTGTCGTTTGTGGTAATGGAGTTTTCCGTTGAACGGGCTGCAATTTCCTGTACCTGCTTGATGTTGGCTTCTTCGACTTCCTTTGTAGATCGTACTATGTTTTCCTGATTCTGCTTCATGCTCTGATACATTGATTCCGTGTCGCGGGCATTGTTTTGCGAATCTTGCTTTATGTCCTCCAGAGATTTGCTGGAAGTCTGTGTAAGCTCCTTAATCTGTGTCAGAAAGTCATCGTATTGGGAATTTCCCTTGATGACCGTTCCAATCCGTGTGCTTAAATCTTCGATGTGATGGGTAATGTCCTCGGATGTTGTCCGTGTCTGTTCTGACAGTTTTTTTACTTCGTTTGCAATGATTCTGAATCCTGCCCCGGCACTTCCTGCGTGTGCGGCTTCAATGGAGGCATTGAACGAAAGCAAGTTTGTCTGGTCTGAAATGTTTTGGATGTTTTGGACAAAGCCCCTGATTTTCTTGATGAATTCTTCAAGTTCCTTCATCCTTTGATCCATCTCCCGTCGCTTTACTTGAATCTCTTCCATTTTTTTGTTCAGCTCTTCAAACTGTGATGAAATGGAGTCAATCTTTCGGGAACTGTTGGTGATTGAGTCGAGTATGTTGTGGGTTGTATCTTCGATTGATTGGCTGGTTCTTGAAAAAGCTTGCAATGCATCCGTCTGCTTTTTAAAGATGCCGTTTTCAGATGTAAGGCTGTCCAAGTATGCCTTAAGGAATGCTGCATCTTCATTGTCGCGGGTGGCAAGATCCGTGAGGACTTCGGTTATGTCAAAGCCTGCTTTTACAAGTGTCTGTTTTGTATATGTTTTTTCCATTCTCAGTCCTCTTTACGCTTCAATTACAAGTGCAAGCAGCGTCTGGTTGAAATTCAGGTGGTCTTTCTGCTCTCCGTAGCTTGAAAAGCCACAGAATGCAGGAAAGTATTTCTGCCATGCTTCGGCAATCTTTCCCGTTAGGTGTTGCTGTTCAAATCCAATGGTGCGCAAAATGCAGTTTATGAGGATGACACATCCTGGATTCGCAATTTCATGTTGGAATTCGCGTCCTGTTTTTTCTGCAATAGCTACTGCATCCAAAGGATTCATCAGTTCTACTTCTGAATTGGGAAGTACTCGGCAATACATTGCAATTGAGCCGTTTGCATTAAAGTTTGCAATGGATGAGATGAATACATCATCGCCATACGAACGGCCCATCGGGTGCGAAAGTACGGCTTTTGATGCTTCTGATTCTGAAATGCCAAGTGCCTGTGCGTACATGCGCTTTGGGTTTTGTTTGTTTATGGTATTGACAGTTCTTGTCTCGATGTTTACGTCTGAAAGCCGAAGTCTTTTTCCTGATGGAGTAAAAATGTTTTCCCTTTTTATGATGAATTTTTTCTGTGTTTTAAAGAACAGAACTGCAGCACCGTGAGATACAACTTCTCCGTTGTAGCTTACGTATGTCTGCTTGAACTGCAAGTCATCACCGGCAGAACCTCCTGCAATGACAAACTCCCTGTCTCCTATGACTGCATTCAGGAGTGCGAGAGATGATTCTTCTGCATTGCACAGTCCGTTTATGAAGGTAAGGGCAAAGCAGTCTTTGTTTGCTCCTGTACGATGCAGTGAAATGCCGACTTTGCGTGCTGCATCTTCTATTTTTGCTTTATGGACAATGGGAAACTGGTCTGTATCGTCAATAACGACACCAGAAACTTTTGTAGAAGAGTCTGAAATCGTGGTAACGACAAGTGATTTTTTTGAAAATCCCTTGGTGGTTATTTCACCCGAAGTGCTTGTTCCTAATACTTGGCTTCGAGGAAACAGTTCCTGCATCTTTTCTGCCAGTGTTGGAAAATCATAGCAGATACTTGCAAAAAAAATGACGGCAGTATACGAGTGGCTGCCTTTGAGTTGCGACATGATTTCTTTTAGCGCCGCATCAAGATTTTGATTGGAAGAGATTGCTATCTCCTGTACCATGTAAAACTCCTTGGTTGATTGTAGAAACTTTTTGTTACGGAAACATAAACTCTTCTTTTTTTGTATCGGCTTTTAGTGGTATGAACTTGCTATCTTTTTGCTTTTGCATTGATTGTAGCGGATAGGGAACGGTGCGTAGGGCGACAAAAAAGCCCTGTCATCTTGTAGAAAAGATGTACAGGGCTTGAAACTGTTCTTAGGTGTTTGCTAGAATTTCTTTCCGAGTACAAGGCGTACGATGAAAATCAAGAGACATGCTCCTGCGACTGATACAATGAATCCTGCAAGACCGCCAGCCGTAATGCCAAGCAAACCTGCAAGCCAGTGTCCGAGAGCTGATCCGACAATACCCAAGAGACAACTCATCCAGAAACCGTGGGCACTCTTCATGAACAGGCATGCCAGCCATCCTATGAATGCTCCTATTAAAATCTGAATGATGAGTGCTACTAATGAAGTCATAAAATGTAATCTCCTTTACAAAGTTGTTATCTCTGCAAATATTCTAGCATAAATATTCTTTTTTTGGTATAGTTTTGTTACCATTTATTTTCACAAGAGGTACATATATGGCATCAATTTCATGGAATAACCTGGACAAACTGGAAAGTTTTAAGAAGCTTCAGTTCCTGAAAGGCAGCGTTTCTGTTGCTAAAGAGTTGGAAGGTGCAGGCGGTGCATCCCGTGTAGCAAAATATACCATACCGATGGGTGGCGGACTTACATACAATTATGCCGCAAAGCAGGTAAACGATCAGGTTGTAAGCGTATTCAAAAGCCTTGTAGAAGAAGCTCAGCTTTTGGAAAAATATGAGGCACTGTATAACGGTGATGTCATTAATACTGGTGAAAAACGCATGGTTTTGCACCAGCTTACTCGTGGACAACTTGGCAACGATGTCACTGCCGATGGCGTAAACAAGAGAAGTTTCTACGTTGACCAGCAGAAAAAGATTGCTGATTTTGCAGAAAAAGTTCATACTGGCAAGCTTTTGAATGAAAAGGGCGAGAAATATACTACAGTATGCCAGATTGGTATCGGTGGTTCTGACCTTGGTCCCCGTGCCATGTATCTTGCTCTTGAAAACTGGGCTAAGGCAAACAATACGTTCAAGATGGATGCTCATTTTATTTCAAATGTCGATCCTGATGATGCAGCATCTGTCATTGCATCCCTTGATGTAGCAAAAACAATTTTCATTCTGGTGTCTAAGAGCGGTACTACTCTTGAAACTCTTACAAACGAGTCTTTCGTAAAGAACTTTATAAAGGATGCAGGGCTTGATCCGTCAAAGCACATGATTGCCGTAACAAGCGAGACTTCTCCTTTGGCAAAGAGTCCTGACTATCTTGCAGCATTCTTTATGGATGACTACATTGGCGGTCGTTATTCTTCTACATCTGGTGTTGGCGGAGCAATCCTTAGCCTTGCATTTGGTGCAGATGTTTTTGCACGCTTTTTGAACGGTGCTGCCGAAGAAGACAAGTGTGCTACAGAAAAGGACATTACAAAGAATGCAGCCCTTATGGATGCAGTAATCGGTGTTTATGAGCGCAACGTGCAGGAGTTTCCTGCAACTGCAATCCTTCCATATTCACAGGCTCTTTCTCGATTCCCTGCTCACTTGCAGCAGCTGGACATGGAATCTAACGGAAAGAGCGTAAACCGTTTTGGTGAAAAGCTTGGTTATGTAACTGGTCCTGTTATTTTTGGTGAGCCAGGAACAAACGGACAGCATTCATTCTATCAGCTTTTGCATCAGGGTACAGACATCATTCCATTACAGTTCATTGCATATCAGCAGAATCAGACAGGAAAGGATATTGACATTCAAGGCTCAACAAGTCAGACAAAACTCTGTGCAAACGTTGTTGCCCAGATTATAGCCTTTGCCTGTGGCAAGAAGGATGACAATCCGAATAAATTCTTTGCAGGGGAAAGGCCTTCAAGTTTGATTTACGGCAAGCAAGTAACTCCAGAGTCTTTAGGTGCTTTATTGGCACACTATGAAAACAAAGTCATGTTCCAGGGCTTCTTGTGGAACGTAAACAGTTTTGATCAGGAAGGCGTTCAGCTTGGTAAGGTTCTTGCAAAGACTGTTCTTTCTGGCAAAATGGACGGAGCTCTCAAAGCTTTTGCGGACTTGATGATAAAATAGACGCGCTTTTTGAAGCGTTGCTTTGTAATGCATAGGCTTTGCTTTCAAGCCTTGTGCATTACAATTGTTGCCTATGTGCATGTTCCGTTATAACAAGATCTTCGAGCGTTTCAAACAGAATTTCAGGTTCTATAGGTTTTGAAAGGTGTGCATTTAACCCTGACTGAAGGCTATTCTGCATGTCTTCGTCAAATGCATTGGCTGTTAAGGCTATGATGGGAATGTTCTTTGCATCATCTGTGTCCATTTTGCGAATTGTACGGGTAGCTTCCAGCCCATCCATTTCCGGCATGCGTATGTCCATTAAGATTGCATCGAAATAGCCTTCTGGATGCGAAGAAAATGCTTCTACGGCTTGTTTTCCATTTTTAACGTGTACTGTCTCAACTCCACGTACGTCTAGAATCATCTGCAGTATCTCTGCGTTTATGTCGACATCTTCGGCAATGAGTATTCGTTTGCCACGCAGATCAGCATACTCATTGTTTTTGCTTTCATCTTGTAAAGATGTTTCTTTTTCACTCTTTACTTCTATGGTGGCATTTTTTTCTTTGCAGTCTTCCATCGTTATGGTAACAGTAAACGTCGTGCCTGTGTTTTTTTCGCTTTCAACTTGAATGTCGCCGTTCATCATGTCTACAATGCTCTTTGTTATGGACATTCCAAGCCCCGTACTGCCATAGTTTGTCTTTAGGGAATAATCTTCCAAACTGAACGGCTCAAATAGTTTTGGAAGATATTCCTTGCTCATTCCGATACCTGTATCTTTTACCGTAAACAGGAATACAGTCTTTCCCTCGTAATGGCGGACTCCTTCGGTCGTAAAAACAATAGAGCCCCCTTTGGGAGTAAACTTTACGGCATTCCCCAAAATGTTTATGAGTACTTCCGTCAGCTTCATTTCATCGCCAATGTAATACTCTCCATTGCTGCCTGTCAGTGACCAGTGCCATGACAATCCCTTGTCGTTGCACTGTGCTCCTATCATTATGTTTATCTGTTCCAAAAGCTTTGGTAGAGAGAACGTTTCATGCCGCAATGTCATTTTGCCAGACTCTATGCGGCTCATGTCCAGAATTTCGTTTATGACGTTCAAAAGATGTTCTGCAGATGTTCCGATTTTTTCCAGATAGTCGCGTGTTGTAGACGGTAATTCCTGATTGTTCAGTGCAAGTCTGTATAATCCGATGATTGCATTCATTGGAGTTCGTATCTCATGACTCATGTTGGAAAGGAATATGGTTTTTGCCTTGTTTGCACTTTCTGCAGCTGAAAGGGCGTTACTCAGTGCATTGCTTTGCTGTAGTGCCCTTCGCGTTTCTTCGTCTACATCGGAAAATCCTATGCAAACCTCATGGACAGGAGCATCTTCTTCGCTTTCTGTCTGCTTTAAGGCTGCCAGACGTACCATTTCGTAGCATTCCTGACCATTGCGGTTGACTGTATATAAAAAGGATGAAGTCCTTTCTTTTTCAAGCTTTTGCTTCATTTCGTCAAGACTCATGAAATGGATGAAGTCATTCCGATATTTTTCAGTAACATATATCTGTGCATAGGAAACCATGGCTTTTTCATATTCAAAATACTCATCTTGTTTGCGTCCGTGGGACATGTGGGAATTGGCCAGATAGCAAAGCCCCTCGTCTTTGTCCACGTTGATGCAATATACGCCGTAATAGTCGGATGACAGTGCTGAAATCATGCTGATGGCTTGCGAGTGCAGGCTGTCGGTGTAATTCTTAAGCCCTTCCTTTACGCTGTGTATGCGTTTTCCGATAATCTGTACGTCATCGGTGTTTATGCTGAACAAATCATTGTAGATGCCTTTTGTGTTCAGTTCATTTGCAAGTTCATCAACGTTCTTTGCAAGGTCTGAAATTTCCAGCGTCATGTGCTTTAGCTGTTGCTTCATGCGCCACGATGTAACAATTAAAAGGACAACTCCGAGAACGAGGGCAACAAGGCTGCTGGAAAGAATTGAGTAGGTCTGCAATGCCATCTGGGAATCGTACCACTCGGAAGAAAAGTCAACTCCGACAATGCCGGCAACCTTTCCGTTTGAATCATATACGGGGCTGTATGCGCTGTAAAAGCTTCCCCATGCATCTGTGTAGGCTTCATTGTCCACCCCAGGAATTCCGAGGCTTGCTGAGTAAAGTGCATCCGTGTAGACAATCGGTGAGCCAAATTCTCCGGGGTCTTCTGGAGCGGGATCTACAGAAAAGCTGAAGGTGCGGTTGCCGTTATCCTGTATGCAGTAAATGTATTCAAGGTCTATATTGTCTTGAAACGTTTTCAGGGTATCATAAATTTTCTGATACCCTGGAGTTCCGATGTCTTCGGCCGTAAGGTTTTTCAGGACGTTTCCGTCAATCATGTCGGCTGCTGAGTTTGCAATGTTGAGCATTGACGTTTGCATCAGCTTTTTTATTGCTTTCTTGGAGTTGCCCATCAGAAGCGTTCCGAGGCACATGTTTACAGCGACAAGCAGTATCGTAATTGCAATGGCAAATTCTGTCGTAAAACCGTGTGTTCTTTTTGCACCCATTGATTCTTTATGTTCCCATAATGGAATTTTGTGTGCCTAGCTGATTAGCAATTTTGGCAACAGATTCAAAATCTATCATTTCACAAGCTTCTTGCAGTTGTGCAAGACGTTCTGCATCTTCTTTTGACAGGGAAAGTCCTTTGATGCTTTCAACAAGATCGTCCAGCTCATTCAAATTGTTGTGGGAACAGGCATCCAAGATTTTCCCTCTAATAGCGTTTAAGCCTGATCCCGAAACTTCAGTGATGACAGATTCTGTTTTATCATCATTTTCAGATAAAGCCTTTGAGAATCTATCTTTATAAGATTCGTATAGTTCAAGCATGGGCGTTGTCTTTTTTTTCAATTCTGGCAAAACATCTTCCTTTCCTGCTCGGTTTCCGATGCTTTCCAATTCTTCTGCCATTGCAGACAATCTGTATGCACTGACAATCAACGCAGAACTTTTTAATGAATGCACTTTTATCGTATAGTTTTTTATGTCGCCGGAATCAAGAAAAAGTTGAATTTCCCTTGCGGTTGGCTCAATCATCCTTACAAATGTCCTTATTATGTTCTTGTCGGCAATAAATCCTGATTTTTTTTTATCGTTATCTTCATCAGCTTGTGCATTATTGTGCTTTTCATGTTGTTTTATCACTTCTGAAGGCAAAAATTTTTGCAAGACATCTGCAAAATCTTTTCCCTGTACAGGTTTTGAAACAAATCCATCAAACCCAGCGTTCAGGAACATCTGCTCTGCACCATTTGCAGCATTTGCACTCAGTGCAATGACTATTGCGTGAGGTACCTGTGCATTCAATGAAAAAGACATGCCTTCTTTTTCCATGCCACGAACTTTTTCTAGGGTTTCTATGCCGTCCATGACAGGCATTTGATGATCCATGAATATGATGTGGTATTTATTGCCGTTTTTTAGCTTTTCAAGGGCATCGTTTCCACTTGCAGCCGTATCTGGCTCAACTCCCAGTTTTTTCAAGAGCCCTTCTGTTACCTGAATGTTCAGTTCGTTGTCATCAACAATAAGAATTTTTGCATCAGGAGCTTGAAAGCTTGTTTCCTGGATTTTTTCAGTAAAACAAGCTGAAAACTCGGGCTTATTCAAAGTGTCCATGTAAATTTCTTTTAAGAAAGAATGTCCTTCAACCGTTTTGGCAGAGTTGTATAGCAAAGGATATGCCTCTGCTACAGATTTGACAGTTCCTTTTGCTGAAATAGCAGCTTTTTGCGGAATGCAAAATGAAAATTCAGAACCTTTTTGATACTCAGAAACAACGTCTAGGGTACCTCCCATAAGAGTGACCAGTTTTTTTGAAATGGAAAGTCCTAAGCCTGTTCCACCCTTCGTTCTGTTCATTTTCATGTCAACCTGCTGAAATTCTGCGAAGATTTTATCTAAGTCTTCGGCCTTAATTCCAATACCAGTATCTTTTACAGAGAAGGTTATACATTCGGGACTTTCTGCTGCCGTCGCACTGATTGTTATGGTTCCAGATTCTGTAAATTTTGCAGCATTCCCTGCAAGATTTATGAGAACCTGTCGTATCCTCATGTCATCGCCATGTACAATTGATGGTAAAGATGAATCGACTCTAATGCACAGGTCAATATCTTTTCCCGAAATTTTTGTCTGACAGACGTTTCCAACATCATACAGGAGTTTTACCATGTCATAGTCAGATGGTACAATCTCCATTTTGCCAGATTCAATTTTTGAAAAGTCAAGGATATCGTTTATGATTCCCACTAGGGCTATTCCAGAAGAATGGATTTGCCTGATGGTGTTTTTTTCTTGAGGCGCAAGGTTGTAATCCAAGGCAAGTTCACTCATTCCGACAATGGCATTCATTGGGGTTCGGATTTCATGGCTCATGTTTGCCAGAAACATGGACTTAAGGGTGTTTTGCCGGTCTGCATTTTCTTTCAGTCGTTGAATTTCGTTTTCGCGTCTAAGAGTAAACAATAGATAATATGCCCTAAATACAGATATAAAGCAGACGGCAATAATAAAGAATATGCCATAAGGTGCATACGGACTGTAGCTTACATTCCAATGGAACAGAATTGGCAGCAAGTTAAGGATGACAAAGTACAGGATGTTTACAGGAATGGTGACCGTACAGTCGAGGTAGAATACTCCAGATGTAATGAGTGCAATTAAATAAAAGAATGTAAAGTCTACTGGTCCAAAAACATACGCAGTTACGGCAACAGCCAGAAAACTGATTGTAAGCAGCAATAGTCCATAGCACTTTACAAGGTACAGAAAGAGGTTTTCCTTTTTTTCTCCTGAAAGGCAACCTTTTTTATATGCAGCATTTATAAAAAAAATAAGGGCTGATGAAAAGATTACAAAAGCATCCAAAACAAGGAATATGCCATATACATTTGTACTGACTGAAAAAAAAGTAAAAATGAATGCAGAACGCTCTGGCGACAGCAATTTTTTTAGGTCTGAAACAAATTCCGTAAGCATGTATAGAGCCAGAAAGGGTGGAAAAAGTTTCAATCGAAAGCTGTTTGCCTCGTTTACCATTTTTTTGAATGGGGCAATCTCTTCTTTTTTGATAAAATTTTCTCTCATGACAGGAGTTCCTGCATTAAAAATAGTGCTCGATCTTTTCCAAAAGATGTTCCATTCCTGCAGATTTTAAGATATAGTCCTGCGGATGCAGTGATATTGCATCTTTTACCATCTGAGAATCATTTACGCCCGTGAGAAAGAAAACGGGAATGTCTTTCAAGGCTTCTTGTGAACGCATCATTTTCAATGTCTGAAGTCCATCGCATACTGGCATTTGGTAGTCGAGGAGTATCAAATCTGGTTTTTCATTGTCAAGGAATGTTAAGGCTGCATAACCTGATGTAACGACAGAAACTTTGAACAATCCCTTGAGCATATTGCTAATGGAGCGCAGCACAACAGGATCGTCATCCACAATAAGAATGTGTTTCGGTTCAGTCTTTTCAACGATGACCTTGCTTTCCATTTCATACAGCTGTTCTATGTCTATGTTCTGCTGGTCAACTTTATTTAGTATCCGTTTTATTTCTGATATGAATTCAGAAAATAAAAGGGGTGTCTTTATGTAACGGAGAACTCTGGCTTCTGTTCTTCCAAAATATTTGTGCAAGTCATCTCGTATTCCCGTTAGAATAAAGGGGACAGTGCTGATGTCGTGAAGAATTCGTGCCAGTTCCCCTTTTGATTCCTGAGGAATCCCTGTCAGATATACAACTATTAGTGAAATGTCCTGTACTTCCAGCTCGTGTTTCAGCTTTTCTTCGTCAAAATCAACAAAGACATAGTCGAAGCTTTTCCTGACCTTTTTGTCCAAATGTTTATTCGATATAGGCACTTTCCCCATGAACAAAACCTTGCCCATAAAGCACTCCTCCAAAATAACTTCTCGCTTTTAGTATAGACCAAAGTTTTTCAATCGTCCAGTTTTTTTTAGAAATCAGCTGAAATACTACAGCTTGAAAAGGGTCTTGCAGTTTTCATCTACAATTTTGCACAGTTTTTCAACGGTGATGTTCCTTTTTGTAGCAATGAAATCATAGGTATACCTTATGAACAGCGGAGTGTTCGGCTGCCCCCTGAAAGGAACTGGGGTAAGGTACGGGGCATCCGTTTCAAGAAGAATGCGGTCGTCTGGAACATAGCGCAACAGGTTTTCCATCTCGTACAGTTTGCTTTTCTTGGTGTATGTTACAGCTCCACCGAATGCAATGTGCCAGCCTCTGTCAAGAAATTCTTTGACTTCATCTTCCCCGTAAGAATAGCAATGTATAATGCCTTTGTGGTATCCAGCTTCGTCAATGCACGAAATGGTGTCTTCAAATGCATCCCGCGAGTGAATGACAACGGGGAGCTGAAGCTTTTTGGCAAGCTTTATCTGCATGATGAACAGTTCTCGTTCACCTTCAAACATGTTCTTGTCAAAATCTTCTTCGTTTCTTCCGTCTGGATTCCAGTGGTGGTCAAGCCCGCATTCTCCGATTGCAGCAAGTTTTTTTGCAAAGCGACAATCTTCGTCTGTTGCATCTTCGATTTGTTCTTCCAGAGTTTCCATGCAATCAAAGCGATCCTGAATGGAATCTTGGTCAGGCCAAATTCCTGCAGTAAAGTGAATCATCTTTTCTGCCCTTCCTTTTAGTACTGAGTCTTCGATTAAATCGAGGCTTTCCTCAAAATGCTGTTGCCGTTCGGACAAATCATCTGCCCGTGTTCCAATGTCCATGGCAAATGATGTTCTGTTCTGTGCCATTTCTTCTAGAATGGCTGCTCCTTGTTCTGTGTCTCCATCGGTAAGATTGTGGAAATGAAAATGCGTGTCGCTGTACATAATGACTTTATTGTACTGAATTGCAAAAAGAATAGAAAGCAGAATTTAAAAAATAAACGGCCGAACAGCTCTACTGCTGCGGCCGTAAGGATTCAAAAGACTATTCTAGGTTCAGGCGGAACTTTAGGACAAGGTAGCAGATACACCCGCATATTGCAGCAAACACCGCATTGATGGGAATGAATGTCCACAGTAGGGCAACAAAATTTGGTATTTGCTGGCTTTGGGCGGCACTCAACGCATACGCTGCAAATAGTTTTGTAATCACTATGTTTGCCACGGCTATGCTTACAACGACTGTTGCGAATTGCAATAGCATGCGGTGCTTTTTAACCAAGTGGCCTACACAGCTTATCATGTACAAAAAAAGTATAAAGAGTATGCTTCCTACTAGAGTTGCAATAAATGCTGAAATGAAAAAAACGATAATGGGGCAGTGAAAGCTCCTCTCAAAAGAGTCTTGCACAGTATTCCACGAAAGTATGGTGACATTATGGGCTTTCATGTAGCCAATTACCTTGTCAATAATGGTCAGTCCAAAAATAAGGAATGACATGAGTATTGCAACCGAGAACATGAGGTACCATGCAGCGGCGGACAATACGCGTGCAAGCAGGTGTTCTCCCACTGACACTGGCAGTGTAAAGTTCAGGTATGCTTCTTTTCCGAACATGCCTTTCTTAAACCTGTTGTATAGGACAATCAGAGTTGTAACGGTTGCAACAATCATAAATATGTAAGTAAAGAAATACATCATCATGCCTGTTGTTACAAGTCTGGTTTCTACGGCTTCGTCCATTGCGTCTGTAGCATTTGACAAAATTACATTTAACAGAGTGTTGCGGAAGAGTAGTCCCATGATGAGTGCGACTACAGGAATGAGTGCATAGATGAGTGCAAGTTTGCGTGCCGTAGCAATGAATTCGTATTTGAATACTTTGCCTACCATGGTAAACGGATTGCGGGAATTGTCAATACTGTCGGTAAATGTGCTGACTGTCTGAGGAACAGCAGCTTCTGCGTTTTGATTTTCTAACATTTAAATTCCTCCCTGAACAACTGGTCAATGGTCTTTCCTGTTTCGGATCTCACGCGGTCGGCATTGCCCTGACGTACTATGTGTCCTTCCTTTAAGAAAATGATGTCGTTCAGGACAGACTCGATGTCAGTAATGAGATGTGTAGAAATGAGGACGGTCGAACCTTCTGCATGACCGTGAATGATTGTGTCAAGGATGTAGTCGCGGGCTGCAGGGTCAACGCCTCCAATCGGCTCGTCAAGAATGTACAGAGGCACGTTTCGACTCATGGTAAGGATGAGCTGAACTTTTTCCTTTGTTCCTTTTGAAAGGCTTTTCAGTTTGTCTTCCCTATTTATCTTGAGACGTTCCAACATGCTGTATGCTTTGTCGATGGAAAATGTCCTGTAGAAATCTGCCATCATGCTTACAAGCTGAGCTACATTCATCCAGTCATTCAGATACACACAGTCCGGCTGGTAAGCCACAAGTTCTTTCGTCTGCACGCCAATAGGCATGCCGCATGCTTTTATCTCTCCTTCTGTGGGCTGCAGCAATCCAGCTGCAAGTTTTAGCAATGTGGTCTTGCCGCTTCCATTTGGTCCTAAAAGACCTACAACGGAGCCTGCTGGCACTTCAAGAGTAATGCCGTCAAGGGCACACTTGTTTCCATACTTTTTTGTAAGATTATTACATTCTAAAGAAAACGTATAATTCATAATGGCACAAGGATATCATAAGGTCTATACCTGTTGCAACAGGTATGGGTATCATTGTTGAAAGAATACTAAAGCTTCTTTACCTATAATAAAGAGTTTTGTTGACTTTCACTACATTCTTGGCTAGAATGAGTTTATTATCTTTTGTTCGAGGTACAGTCTTATGGCAAAAAAAAGCGATAACGCAACAAAGGGAGCAGCTCGTGCTCCTCACCGATCTTTGTTTTATGCATCTGGTTATACAGACGAAGAGTTGAACCAGCCGCTTGTCGGCATTATCTGTGCAAAAAACGAACTTATTCCTGGGCACATTGAGCTTGACAGAATAAGTGAGGCTGTAAAAGCCGGTGTACGCATGGCGGGTGGAACTCCGATAGAGTTCCCTGCAATCGGTGTCTGTGACGGTATTGCCATGGGACACGAGGGCATGAAGTACTCTTTGGTAACGCGCGAATTGATTGCCGATTCCGTTGAATGTGTGGCGAAGGCTCATCAGTTTGATGCCCTTGTCATGATTCCAAACTGTGACAAAATTGTTCCAGGCATGCTGATGGCAGCTGCTCGTCTTGATTTGCCAACTGTTTTTGTAAGTGGAGGTCCTATGATGCCAGGCCATCTTCCTGGAAACGATGCTTCCAATCCCTATTCGGGGAAAAACCTTTCTTTGACAGATATGTTTGAAGCTGTCGGTGGTCTTGCTGTTGGCAAAATCAATGAAGAACAGCTGAAGGAAATGGAACATAGTGCCTGTCCTGGTTGCGGTGCATGTTCCGGCATGTTTACTGCAAACTCAATGAACTGTCTTACAGAAGTTCTTGGTCTTGGTTTGCCTGGTAACGGAACAATTCCTGCTGTTACTGGCGAACGCATTGCCCTTGCAAAGCATGCAGGCATGGCTGTAATGAATATGTACAACAAAGGCATTACGGCACGCCAGATGATGACTGCCGAAAACTTCCGCAACGGTCTTGCTGCCGACATGGCATTGGGCTGCTCAAGCAATACAATGCTGCATCTTCCTGCAATTGCTCACGAAGCCGGCATTGAAATTGACTTGCATGAAGTAAACGAAATCTCCAACCGTACTCCAAACTTGTGCCATCTTGCTCCTGCAGGACATACATTCATGTGTGAGCTGAATGATGCAGGTGGTGTTCAGGCTGTGCTTGCAGAACTTGCAAAAAAGAACCTTATCAATACAAGTCTCATGACTGTTACGGGGAAAACTATTGCAGAAAACATAAAGGGCGTGCGCAACCGCAATCCTGAGATTCTGCGTCCTATAGAAAACCCATTCAGCGACAATGGTGGCATTGCCATCCTGTTTGGAAACCTTGCCCCGAACGGAACTGTTGTAAAGCGTTCTGCCTGTGCCAAGGAACTGATGTTGCACACGGGGCCTGCACGGGTCTTTGATGATGAAAGCGAGGCAATGGAAGCCGTTCAGAAACAGCAGATAAAGGCTGGAGATGTCGTTGTCATCCGCTACGAAGGTCCAAAGGGAGGTCCTGGCATGAGGGAAATGCTTGCTGTTACAGCGGCTCTTGCTGGTCAAGGACTGGACAAGCAGGTTGCATTGATTACAGATGGACGCTTTTCAGGTGCAACCCGCGGTGCTTCGTTGGGACACTGTTCTCCAGAAGCAGCTGTGGGTGGTCCAATTGCCCTTGTTCAGGAAGGAGACAAAATTACGCTTGACATCAACAATTACAAGATTCATCTTGAAGTAAGTGATGAAGAACTGGCTCGGCGCAAGGCTGCTTGGAAAGCCCCCGCACCAAAGGTTACGTCTGGTTATCTTGCACGCTATGCAAAACTCGTTTCATCTGCTGACAAGGGTGCAATCTTACAGTAGGTAAGGAAGATAGTTTATGAATGTGCTTATGGAATTGCTTCAGAACAGAGGTAAATTTATAGATGAAATTACAGGCAGTATTAATATAAAAAAGAAAGTTTTAAGCCTGCTTGTAATATGTGTGTGTTCTTTTGCTATTTATGGCTTTATTATGGGACTTTCCAACAGTATAATGCAGTCTTTTTCTTCTATGGTAAAACTTCCTCTGCTTTATCTTGCTACAACGGGAATTTGCTTTCCTACTTTTTTTATATTTTATAGTCTCTTTGGAGCGAAAACGACTCTTTCAAAATGCATTGCATATATGCTTACATCCATTTGTGTAATGGGTATCATACTGCTTGCTTTTGCACCTGTCACGCTGTTTTTTCTGCTCACAAGCAAAAACTATACTTTCTTTAAGTTACTGAATGTCCTGTTCTTTTCCGTATCGGGCATTGTAGGAATTAGCTTTTTCTACAAAATGATTATTGCGGTTGATTCAAAAGGTTCCAATTCTTCTGATGATGCATCAGCAGTTGCTCATGGAGCTAGAAACAAGATACTCTTTTTCTGGTTGATTTTATATGCGTTTGTTGGAACTCAGTTAGCTTGGACATTGAGACCTTTCTTTGGTGCTCCAAACATGCCGTTTGAATTAATCAGAAAATTAGGCGGTAACTTTTATGTGGATGTATGCCGTTCATTCTTCCATTTGTTTAATTTATAAAACCTCTTGACTCATCATAATTCTGCACCGTATTCTCAGGAATACGGTGTTTTTTATTCTTGCGAGGCTTAATTTTTGAGGGCCATGTGTTTTGTCTTGAAAGAAATCTTTAAGAACGGAGGTTGAAAATAAATATTAGTACTATTAGTACATAGCCTAAAATCATGCTTATGACTAATGCCGGCACAAACATTCTTGTAAAATTGATTGATGCACCATGCTTGACAGCTGTTCTGTAGGCAAGAAAGACCATGCACAGCGTAATGATTGTCGTATAAGCTATATCAGAACAAGACTTTCGAGGTAGAGTTCTGAAAGGCTTTGTGGTTTTTGGTTTAGCTTTTTGCACAGCTGTTGCGAAATCTTACGTATTGGAACGCCGAAACCTACCACAAGGCTTTTTACCGTGCTTACTGCAAAACTTATAAGAAATCTTACAATAATACAGGAAACCTCGAAAAATTCACGAAAGTGAGTTTTTCGAGGTGTTTTTAATATCCTAAATTTTCATCTACCAGAATGATTTCGTATTCACAGCCATACGGTCTTGACCACAATACGGCAAGACCGTTGCATATCCTGTCTGGACTTGAGCAGTTGTAGCATTTGTCTGCCTTTACGGCACAAGGAGTTTTCAGCTTTAGCCTTTGGGCATTTTTGGGAGCGGCAATGTTCCTTGCACGGAACAACGCAGAATCATAGTCCGGGGCAAGTTTGTTTTTGCCCACAATAAGGATGACTTTCTTGTGTCCGTAGAAAATCTCGGAAACGCGGTTGCATCTGCCGTCAATGTTGATGATTTCGCCTGTCATGGCAACACCGTTTACACTGGAAATGTAATAGTCTGCAGTGGATGCTGCCTGAATGATGTCGGAAGCAGTTTTGCCTTCTGGAATCGGATGATTGTGCCAGTATACGTCATTATGATGTTCAAGACGTTCATACAGCCCCATTTCTTTTATGGAGACGGAGCCCCCAAAGCCTACAGATGAATGGTTAATCTGTGCGTCAATATAGTCTGTGGCTTGTTCCTTTGTTTCAAAAATAGATACTTTGTATCCATGCTTTTCCAGTACATTCTGTAAGTCTTTTAGATTGGTATTTTTCATGTTTCAGCCTCTTAGCCTATCATACCTCAAAAAGGTTCGGCATTTCTATAAGGTAATTCCTAAAACCCAAAGTTTTTAGAGGGTTCCATAAGTATTTTAAAACATAAGTAGTATCTACTGAAAAAGAATCTAAAATCATACAGACAAAGAAAATAAGAGCAAAAAAAGGTTCCACAGGTGCAAGGAAAAAGTGCAAAAATGCCAAAAAACCTTGCACCTGAGCAAAATTAAATTTACAAACGGGCCTCC
>JAFVDR010000327.1 GCA_017476165.1 Treponema sp.
AAACAGTTCCTGATGATGACGGCATAAAGCTCCATTGGTCTGTAAGCATCAATGACAGAAATCATGTGGTGGATGTTGACATTTTCTGTAAGGCTGAAAACATGATCGTCCGCGAATATGAATGTCCTGAAGGCGGCAGAAAAATAATGAAGGTTTTGGCTGGTGCTGCGGGTACAGGTGAATTGAAGTTGTATCGCAAAGTAAAGAAAAACCTTGAACTTATTGAAGAAGTTCATATTGCAAATTGTTTATGTGAATACGGAAACATTGAATATCCTGTAAAGTAAAATTTGATTTTTTCTCTCCATTTTTTTATATTGAACATGAAAATGAAATGGAGGTGAAAAATGACGTATGATAAAATGACAGTCAAGATGCAGGATGCTTTGCAGGACGCTGCATCATTTGCCACTCAGAAAAATCATGGCGAAGTAGGGAATGAGCATATATTGGCATCCCTGCTTAAACAGCAAGATGGGACAGTTTCTCCTCTGGTAGAACGAATAGGTGTAAAGTCATCCGTGCTACTCTCTGAAATAAATTCTTTATTGGATTCCTACCCTCAGGTAAATGGCAATATCCGCATGGCGTTGTCCGATGAAGCCTCTCGAATGCTTTCAAAAGCTGAACTGGAGATGGCAAACTTAAAGGATTCGTATTTGTCAACGGAACACGTGCTGCTTGCAATGGCAGATGGAGATTACCGCGTTACAGAGGTTTTGACTAGCCATGGTATTACCAAAAAGTCTGTCCTTTCTGCCTTAAAGGAATTAAGGGGAAACCAGACTGTTGATGATCAAGATCCTGAAAGCAAGATGCGCTCCCTTGAAAAATATTGTCTTGATTTGACAGCGCGTGCACGGCAGGGGAAGATTGATCCTGTCATTGGCCGAGATGAAGAGATTCGGCGTGTCATGCAGGTTATAAGTCGTCGCACAAAGAATAATCCAGTATTGATTGGCGAACCAGGTGTTGGAAAGACGGCAATTGTAGAAGGACTTGCATTGAGAATTGCTTCTGGAGATGTTCCTGAAAGCCTTCAGAACAAGCGCCTTTTATCGCTTGATTTGGGACAGCTTGTTGCAGGAGCAAAATTTCGAGGTGAATTTGAAGAACGCTTAAAAGGTGTTATCAATGAAGTTGCAAAATCAGAGGGCAGAATAATTCTTTTTATTGATGAATTGCATACCATTGTTGGGGCTGGAGCTTCTGAGGGCAGCATGGATGCCGGAAATCTCTTGAAACCAGCTCTTGCAAGGGGCGAACTGCATGTCATAGGTGCGACTACATTAAACGAATACCGCAAATACATTGAAAAAGATGCTGCCCTTGAACGCCGTTTCCAGCAGGTTTTCTGTAAAGAACCAACTGTTGAAGACACGATTGCCATCTTGCGCGGGTTGCGTGATAAATATGAAATTCATCATGGTGTAAAAATAAATGATGAGGCACTTGTAGAAGCTGCAACGTTGAGCGATCGTTATATTACAAGCCGCTTTTTGCCAGACAAGGCTATTGACCTGGTTGATGAAGCAAGCAGCCGCCTTAAGATGGAAATAGAAAGCCAGCCTGAAGAATTGGATCGTCTTGAACGTAAAATTTTACAATTGGAAATAGAAAGGCAGTCTCTGCTTAAGGAGGATGATTCGGCTAGTAAAGAGCGT
>JAFVDR010000328.1 GCA_017476165.1 Treponema sp.
CAAGCTTACCAGCAATGATACCCTTCATCTTCTCAAACAATTCGTCTTCTGCCATTGTATTCTCCTAGTTTAACCGTTTACTTCAGGTGTAATTACCTGACGTCCCTTATAAAAACCGCATTTTGGGCATACATGGTGCTGCATAATAAGATTGCCGCAGTTTGCACATTCAACAAGATTAGGCGTATCAAGGTGCATATTAACACCACGTCTTCTCTTTGTTACGGCTTTTGAAGTTTTTGATCTAGGTACTGCCATATTATATAACCTCGCTATTTATTTTTAGTCATCTGTATAACGTTGCTTATAATACTACAGACTCCCATTTCATGTCAAGATTATACATATATTTCGCTTTCTTTGTCAATCAAAAAGCTGACATTTTTGTTTTTTTTGTCAAAATCAATAAATCAATTATACTTTTGCTTTATTGCTTTTTCAACTATAGGCGGAACCATCGCACTGACATCGCCTCCAAAGCGAGCCACTTCTTTGATGCTACTAGAGCGAATAAGAAAAAAACGTTGTTCTGTAGGTACAAAAAGCGTTTCTATTTGATTGTTTAAGGATTTATTAATAAGAGAAAGGTCAAATTCATATGAAAAATCATTTGTATTGCGAATTCCTCGCAACAGAACTTTTGCATCAACCTTTTTACAATAGTTTACAATCAATGTATTGCATGTATGAACTTCAACATTTTCATACATACATGTCAGCTTCTTTAGCATCTCGTACCGTTCAGTTTCTGAGAACAAGTATTTTTTATCGGGATTTATTGATATGACGACATCAATTTTATCAAATAGACGGCTGGCCCGCTCTATTATGTTAAGATGTCCATACGTAGGCGGATCAAACGATCCGGGAAATACTGCTGTAATCAATTTGTACCACCTCTACAAGAAAGCCTAAAGATATCATAAAAATTCATTTTATGGAATATCAAAAGGAGTCCTCCAAAAACTTCAGTTTTCAGAGATTGTCATAATGCCTACAGAACTATTTTCATGCAGAGCCCCAATACAGGACTTACAAGAAAAAGCAGCACATCAATCCTATTTTTCAAAAAAAAGAATTCAACGATTAAAAACATTTGACCAAAAGGTTAATTAATATTAGTATTAACTTTATGAAGAATATTAATATAGCAAAAACAGTTGGTGTTATTACAGCATCTCTGCTAGTCACAGGCTGTGTTTCTACCTGTTCATCTGCGGATAAAGTACCACAGCAGGAGCAAACAGAACCCGTTATAGAAACAGTTACAGAAATTCCAAAGCAGGAAATTCAACCTCTTGAAGAACCGAAGAAAGTTGAACCTGCAAAAAAAGAACCTGTCCCCGAGCCAAAACAGGAAAAAACAGAACCTGCAAAAAAGGAAGAGCCAAAACAAACTGTACTGGAACAGCACGTAGAGAATATTCAAAACCCTCTTCCTGAGCAAAACTCAAAAAAAGAAGAGCCTAAGCCGGAACCTCAAGAAGAAGTTGTAGATGAAGAATATTCACGTTCCATCGAACAGATTGCAGACGGTTCTAAGATTACTCATGAAACATTTAGCGCGGATAAAAAAGCAGTCCTTGAGCTTATCGAAGACCTCAAGAGTGTCATGGCAGATCAAAACTATAATGAGTGGCTCAAATATCTTGATGAAGAAAGCATCAAATACTGGTCTCAGAAGAGCAATCTTCAGAAAGCCCAAAAAAGACTTCCTGTAAAAGGATTGAAAATAAATACACTTGAAGATTACTTTAAATATGTGTTCATTCCTTCTAGGACAGGTAAAAATGTTGATGAAATCAGATACCTGTCAGATTCTCTTGTCAAAGTTGTTCAGATTCGAAAGGATCAAGAAGGAAGATACGTCGGCGACACAGTTTACTACAACCTAAGAAAAATAAACGGAGAATGGAAAGTTCATTTACCAGAACTGTAACCGACAATATAGACATATTGTTATAATAATAGATTTAAGATATGCCGAATTGATTTTTTATCAATTGTGGTATATAATCACCTTACGTATCAGTCAGGAGGAAACTCAAAAATGAAATTATTGAAAACTATTGCATATGGTACATGCCTTATGCTCCTTAGCACAGTAGCCTTTGCTCAGAACCAGAAGAGTTCTAATGAAACATCTGTTGAAGACATCTACTTGAACAGCGTTCAGGATGTAATCATTACGGAGCTAGCAAATTCGCAGGACTATGACAACAAGCTCGTTGCTCTCCAGTACCTAGAGGATTCTGTAAAGAGTGGAAAGGTTTCTGAAGAACAGAGGGTTGCCCTTAAGAATCTTGCAGGAGAAGGCATTACAACGAGAGTAAGGCAGAATGGACGCTTGATGAACAATTTCCCAGACATTCGTGCAAAAGCATGCGATCTTCTTGGAGAACTCAAAACTGAAGAATCCAAGAATGCACTCCTTACAATTGTAACAGATGATGCAGAACCAATGGTAGTCAGTGCAGCAGTACGTTCTCTTGGAAACATTGGAATCAACAAAAATGATGAAGTTCTTAATACAATTGAATTCATCCAGCACAAGTATGCAGCTTTGAACCCAACAAGTTCTCTTGCATATGAAATTCTTGATGCCTATGAAAAGCTTGCTCCTACAGCTCAGGATAAGAAGCCAATGATTGAATCCGTTGCAGAAATTGCTTCAAACTACAAATTTGCAACCCCTGTTCGTCTCAAGGCTCTTAATCTCCTTAAGACTCTTCAGTCTGAAAACAACTAATACGAACATGCACTAAAAAACGGTCAGTCTTACTTTCAAAAATGAAAAGGCTGCCCGTTTTTTATTCAGAATGAGAGATATGGGAGTCGAACCCACAACCTTCGGCTCCGGAGGCCGATACTCTATCCAATTGAGCTAATCTCTCACAGGATTATGTACAAAGAATATAATTTTACATTCATGTTGTCAACAACACAAACACAAAAAGATTTCAGGGGAAACTTATGGATCCTATTATATTAGCTTCATCATCACCACGTCGGCAAGAAATTCTAAGGTTGCTAAACATTCCGTTCGTTGTAAATCCTCCTGACATTGATGAATCAATTACAGAAAACATTGCAAAAAAAGATGTTCCAGAATATTTAGCATGTAAAAAAGTCAATGCCGTTGTACGAAGAATAGCAACAGAACAGGAAACTGTCGGATGGGTATTAGGGGCAGACACCATAATTCATTTTAAAGGAAAATTATACGGAAAGCCTGACAGCAAGGAAAGTGCGATGCAGATGCTTAGAACATTTCAAGGGAAATCACATGAAGTCATCACAGGACTTGCACTGTACAACGGAGAATTGCACGACATAACAACAAGAACAAATGTAAACAAAATTTTTTTTGCTCCAATGACAGAAACAGAAATTGAATGGTATGTAAATACAGGAGAATGGCACGGAGTCGCAGGAGGCTACAGAATTCAAGGACTTGCATCCTGTTTCATAAAAAAAATCGATGGTCAAGAAAGCGGCATAATGGGGTTGCCTATTTTTGAGCTATATGATATGTTTAAGGAGCAAAATTATCCCTTTATTCGATAATTTTACCCTCAAAGCAAAGAACGGTTCGTTACTGGCTTTGATGTAATCTTCCGTACTGGCAACAGTAGCGAGAAATAAGGTTAGGTGGAAAATTCGATTGCAATTAATGCAATAAATTTTCCGGTGAAGGAGTTAATCATGGCAGTAGTAACCATGAAGAGTCTTCTTGAGTCTGGAGTACATTTCGGACATCAAGTAAAGCGTTGGGATCCACGCATGAAGAAGTATATCTTCGCAGAGCGCAATGGAATTCACATTATTGATCTTCAGAAGACAATTGCAGCTATCAAAGATAGTTATGAAGAAATTAGAAAAGTAACAGCTGCAGGAAAAAGCGTTCTTTTTGTAGGTACAAAAAAACAGGCACAGCAGGCCATTCAAAAAGAAGCAGAACGCTGTGGACAATTTTATGTAAACAATCGTTGGCTCGGTGGTACCCTTACAAACTTTTCAACAATAAAAAAATCTCTTCTTCGTCTCAAGAAAATAGAAAAGATGGAAGTTGATGGAACATTTGACAACCTCACAAAGAAAGAAGTTTCACAGCTTCTTAAAGAAAAAGAAAAGCTTACGAAAAATTATGGTGGTATCAAGGAAATGAAAGAATTGCCATGAGCAATTTTTATTATTGATACTCACAAAGAACAGATTGCAGTTGCAGAAGCACGCAGAATGCACATTCCTATCGTTGCAATCGTTGATACAAACTGTAATCCAGAAGGAATCGACTACCCTATTCCTGGTAATGATGACGCAATCCGCGCAATCAGTCTCTTTACATCTATTATTGCAAATGCTGTAATTGATGCAGACAACGAGCAGGGTCTTAAAATCATCGAAACATTGAATGATGATGATGATGTAATGACAGACGCTTCTACAAAGAAGGAAGATGAGGAAATTGTAGACTATTCAAACTACACTCCTACAGAAACAAAAGAAGAGGATGTAGAAGCAAATAGAAGGGATGAACAGGAATTTATAGACGAAGACAAACTCTATAAATAAGACTTAATACTGGAGACATAGAATGGCTATCACAGCTACACAGGTAAAAGAACTGCGCGAACAAACAGGTGCAGGAATGATGGACTGTAAGAAAGCTCTTACAGAGACAAATGGAGACATGGAAGCTGCTGTAAAATTGCTTAAAGAAAAAGGTCTTGCAGCAGTAGCAAAGAGAGCCGAAAGAGCAACAAAAGAAGGACGCATCTTTATAAAACAGCAGGGTAATAAAATTGCCATTGCTGAACTTGTTTGTGAAACTGACTTTGTTGCAAACAACGAAGACTTCATTGCAAGTGGAAATAAAATAATTGATGCCATTTTTGAAAAAGGATACACTCAGGTGGAAAAGGATCTTTCTGATGTATTACTTGATTTTGCAACAAGAACACGCGAAAACATGTCATTGAGCAAGGTAAAAGTTATTGACGTTCCTGAAAATTCTGTTGCCGGCATCTATATTCATTCAGACAATAAGACTGCTGCAGTCACAATTGTCAAGGGATCTACTTCAGATTCTGTAAAAACATTTGCAAGAGATTGTTGTATGCATCTTGCAGCTTTTACACCTGCTTATATCAAGCAGTCAGATGTACCACAGTCTTATATTGACGAGCAGACTGAGATTTTCAAGGCACAGATGGATCAGGATGAAAAAGTCGCATCGAAACCTGAAAATGTTAAGGCTGGAATTTTGCAGGGAAAAATTAAAAAGCACCTTGCAGAAATTTGTTTTGTAGACCAGATGTTTGTAAAAGACGACAAAAAGTCTGTGACTGCAAAGCTTGATGAAGTTTCAAAAGAAGTTGGTGCAAAACTTGAATTTGGAGAAATTGTACTCTTACTTCTTGGAAAGGATGAACATCTCTTAAAACTGGTGACGGCTTTTTAAGCCGTCACTATTGTATTTTAAAAATTAATATATTGCATAGGAGGAATTTATGGCAAACGACAATGAAAGTCGTATGGAAAAGACCGTTAATAGTTTGAAGGAAGAATATAATTCAATCCGTACAGGTAGAGCCAGTGCTTCTATTTTTGACAAGGTTCGTGTTGATTATTATGGGACACCAACACCTCTGAATCAGGTAGGAAGCATTTCTGTTCCAGAAGCAAGAACAATCGTCATTTCGCCTTTCGATAAATCTCTCATCTCTGCAATAGAAAAAGCCATTCAAAAAGCAGAACTTGGACTAAATCCAAGCAATGATGGAAAAGTCATTCGCATTGCAATTCCTCCTTTAACACAGGAACGCCGAAAGGAGTTGGTAAAGCAGGCAAAATCTGTAGCCGAAAACTACAGGACTACCATTCGAAACATTCGTCGTGACGGCAATGATAGCCTAAAAAAACAGCAGAAAGCAGGAGAGCTTACAGAAGATCAGCTTAAAACAGAAACTGATAAGCTTCAAAAAATCACTGATAAATATATAGAAGAAATCAATACAGTCTATGCTGCCAAAGAAAAGGAAATAATGGACTGAGTAATGGAAAACACTATAGAGTTAGACAAGAATAAACTCCCCTCTCATGTCGGAATCATCATGGATGGTAACGGGCGATGGGCAAAAAATAGAAACTTGATGAGAACTAATGGACATGAAGAGGGATTGAAACGAGCAAAAGAAATAACAAAAGCTGCTGCTGATGTTGGAATTCCTTATCTGACTTTATACGTGTTTTCTACAGAAAACTG
>JAFVDR010000329.1 GCA_017476165.1 Treponema sp.
GGAGGCCCGTTTGTAAATTTAATTTTGCTCAGGTGCAAGGTTTTTTGGCATTTTTGCACTTTTTCCTTGCACCTGTGGAACCTTTTTTTGCTCTTATTTTCTTTGTCTGTATGATTTTAGATTCTTTTTCAGTAGATACTAATTATTATAAAAAAATAACATTACCGTCTCAGACAAATGGACTTTTGCAGCAAAAATGGTTGAAAACAGCAAAATAATGAAGATCTGTCCTACAAACTGCCATTTGTACCACTATGCTGGAAATAATCCGATTACGTATACAGACCCGAATGGAAAATCTGATATTGATTTCCAGTTTTGGAGTTTTCTTGCACAATATACATCAGGGCAGGATCATTTTTTCTGTAAACTAATGCAACTAAACTTTATGCCTAAAGATTTTAATAATATAGACTCAATAATACAGAAACTTAGTAAAATAGAATATGCTTCCGGCCAATATGAAAATGTAGTAATAAAAGAGTTGACTTTTTATATAACCGTCATCGAAATAATGACTGTTAAGATAAAAGAGTTGCTTAAAGAAAAATCGGGAAATTATCAAGAGCCTGTCCTTTGTTTTTGTTTCTTTTTGGCCATTAAACTTTAACAGATCTCAGTCTCTTTTTCCACCTTAATCTGGCTCGTCCACAAGTTTTGATTATAACTCTTATCAGAATCATCTTCGCTTATTGTCAGAGTCACAAAATCCATTGCGTTTCGTTGCAAAATCCAGTGCGTTTCCTCGCAAAATCCACTGCGTTTCGTCACAAAATCCACTGCGTTTCGTCACAAAATCCACTGCGTTTCGTCGCAAAATCCACTGCGTTTCGTCACAAAATCCACTGCGTTTCGTCGCAAAATCCAGTGCGTTTCATCGCAAAATCCACTGCGTTTTCCTTTTTTCATACAAGAATACTCTCTGATAGTATTTTCTCTCCAAAAGGAACGTAACAATAAATTTTTTTCTGCCAGATAAATATTTCTTGCAAAAAGATTCCGCTGAGTTTTTATGCCCACAGAATTCTGTGCAGTACCACCTGATGTTCCGATTCCAAATGCCTTTTGTAACACAGACCTATTTTCTTAAGGCATAGCCGCTGCAAACAGCAGTCCTCAAAATGCCATCAGAGTCTTTGCAAACATATAGATGCATGATGAACAATACCGTTCCGTCCGAAGCGACATACCGCAAAGGTTCCTCAGATTTCGTCCGCCTCTTTTCAACGACTTCATTAATAAAATCAGTGACATCAACTGTACCAAAAGCAGAACGTAGAAGCACCTTTCCATCGTGCCTATCATCAAAACCAAGATCGAATCGCACCATCTGGCTGTAGCCTGAAATATCCACAACAAAGTCATCATCCACACTCATGTCAAAACAGACACTTGAATCATTAGTATGCGTATAAGGTCTTTCGAAGCCAAACGCCTGTTTGAACAGGTTCTCACTCGTCATGTCTTCCGAAATGAACGGAAACAATGCCACAAGTTTTTTATCGCTCCACGGTTCTGAAAGAGAAATGCCGAAACTAGAAAAACTGTCTGCAATCTGCTTCTTTTCTTCTGCAGAAAATTCGTCACCGCTTGCGGCAGGAATTATTTTTCCATCTTTAAATAGATTGTGAGCCTTGTACACTCGCTCAATCCTTGCAACCTGGCTGCGCACGGCAAGAGCCTTTATGTTCAAAGGCGTAACGGAAGCAATCAAGATGATGAGTGCAAGCCCCCCATATTGCATGAACGCCATACTTTCCCCTTTTCACCACAGATACAACCAAAAATGCCGTGCTGAACAGGATTTAATACAGGCTTGCCACACGTGCCGTAGTAAATCCATAGGCTGCAATCCTTTGCACAAAGTTAATCCACTGGATCAGCACCAGGGGAAACAGAAAACATGCACCAAAACGGTAGAAAAAGGATGTCACTCTGTTTTCAAAAGGCTTGAACGAAAACCAAAATGCAATGAACACAGCCGTTGCAAAAGATACAAACCAGTTCATGTGCGGCATGGTTTTAAGGGCAAGGCTTTGAAAAACGTATGCATACAGAACGAACAGAAGTATTACATACAGCGGAAACAGAATGTAAAAGCAGATGACAGATACTGCTTTCGGAATGACAAATTCATCTTTGCGCGAAAAATAGGCAATGAAAAACTGAATTGCAAAGACATAAAAAGAAGTGAACCAAATGGCAGGATAAACGTCACTGTCAAAATGATTTTCCCGTAAAATCAAGTGTTCGATGGCAAGAGTAATGATGGAACACCCACACGCAATGCACAGCGATGCAGTGCCCGCAATTGCAAACGAATATGAAATGGAATATGCCAGCAGCTTTTCGCCGTGAATGAACTTAAGCAAAAAGAACACTCCGAGCACAAGTGCAAATCCAGTGCCAAAAAGGCAAATCCATGCAAACACACTGTCTGTGTCAAACACCATACGCATTGGAATCAGGCAGAACAGAATGACAACAGCCTGAGAACATGCATACAAAAGCCTTCCGAAAGCCAATTTCCTGCATGAAGCAAGATGCTCCATGCACAACTGCACGAATACGGAAAACACAATGCCCCAAGAGCCTGACTTCAACAATGAAGCCAGCAGTTTTTCAGTTTCAGACGTACAATCGTCAAAGACAAGGATCGATGCACATACTGAACAGAGAATGCCCAGCAAGAGGCTTGCAGGAAAGCGGACAACGGATTCCCTGACATTTGAAAATACTCTTTTAAAAATATTCATGACTCTCATTATTGAACATTAAATTAATGTTAGTCAATACTCTATTGGCAATGCATCAGAATTCGCACAGAAGGGGTGGCTGCAAGTCCCCCTTGTCCAGTTTCCCGCAAATCTGAACTCATGGCATGACCAACGGCTGCCATTGCACAAACAGTTTCATCTGCAGGAATTTTTGCACAGATTCCTGCCAGTGCCATATCGGCACACGATGCTGCATTCACGCAGCCAATGACATTCCGTTTTATGCAAGGAATTTCTACAAGACCACCCACGGGGTCGCAAACAAGTCCCAATAGGTTTTGAAGGGCAAAACCTGCTGCCGTAACAATCTGGCTGGGGCTTCCTCCTTTTAATTCTGCAAGGGCACCGCTTGCCATTGCAGATGCAGTTCCAATTTCTGCCTGACATCCACATTCAGCCCCAGAAATGCTTGCGTTCATGGCAATGATTTTTCCAATCCCCGCAGCCGTAAAAAGGGCATGAATGCAATCTGTTTCCGTAATAGTGCCCCTCCTAAAGGGCGGAATTAAAACAGAAGGAACAACGCCGCACGAACCTGCCGTTGGGCAGGCCACGATACGATGCATGCAGGCATTTGCTTCGGCTGTTTTAATGGCAATTTCAATCATTTCCGCAACGGCAGAACCGCACAGCGTCTCATGTCTTGATGCATAGAGGGAAAACCTTTCCCCGTCAGTTCCACTCAACCCGCTGGCAGACACTTCATCAGGATTATAATTTTGAACGGCATCAAGCATTGCTGTCCATACATGTTCCATTTTTTTTATGGCTGACTCATGGCTCATTCCGCTTTCAGAGCAGTCATCGTCCAAAACGGCATTCCAAAAAGGAATCCTCTCCATGCAGGCATAATCTGCAATTTCTTTGAGAGTCTTAAAAGCCATGTCATTCACCACCTTCAAAATAAGTCACTTTTATTACACCCTGCATTTTCTCAATTTCAAACGCAATATGCTCGCCAACACTTTGGTCGGTTTCCAAAACCATGACGGCATACGAGCCTTTTCCAACGCGATACAAATTCATAGAAGCGATATTGATGTTATTATCAAATAAAAGATTTGTTACGAAAGCAACATGCCCCGGTGTATCATAATTGTGAACAATCAGCGTGTGATTCTCTCCTGAAAAATTTACAGTAATGCCGTCAATTTTATTTACCATAATCCTTCCGCCGCCAACAGAAGATGCCTGTATGCAAATCTTTTTTCCGTGTTCCCCCTGAAGGTTTATGATGGCAGTGTTAGGGTGGACATCCGCATGCTTTTCAGAATAATCAAAAAACACTTTCAGCCCTTCATCTTTGGCAATAGTCAGGCTGGAAGGTATCCTGTCATCATCGCTTTTCATTCCAAGCAGACCGGCAACAAGGGCACGGTCAGTTCCGTGTCCTTTGCCTGTTGCCAAAAATGAGCCAAACAGTTCTATGTTTGCATACACAGGTCTGTCATTCAGAAGTTTCCGTGCAACGTACCCCATTCGGACTGCACCCGCAGTATGAGAACTTGAAGGTCCAACCATGACAGGTCCTGCTATGTCAAAAACAGTCATAATTACCCTAGCTCTGGACGTGTGCCAGTGTTCGTTTCGGCACTCGTTGCGTGCAGTTCTGGAACGGCTTCAATGTGAAGCCTTTTGGCAACAAGTGGATAATGGCGAATCTGATACAAATCGGTATCCATTGCCATGACATCTTTGATTGCAAAAGGCTTGAAGAACGGTTTTTCCATTCTGAACTTTACCCAAAAGAATGCATATACTGAAAGAAGAATGGACACAATAGCGAATATGGCAAAGATGACGAGACGATTTTTGGAATCTGGGGCTATGTTCCATATCATGTACAGATTTCCCGCAATCCCGACGACAGGAATCGTAATGCCCAATGGCAGCCTAAACGTGCGGGGAGCATGCGGCATCCTGAAGCGCAAAATGATTACATCTATATGAACCATCACATAGCAGAAAATCCAAAAGACACATCCCGTATTTATTAGGAACACCAGCTTTTCACTTGAACTTAAGCCCGTGGCATTTATCAAGGACAGTGCAGCTGTCACCAGAATCAAACCAACGTATGGGTTTCCCCTGCCGTTCTTTCTCATAAAGAATTTTGGAAGCAGGTCAATCTTTGCCATTCCGTAGCAGAGCTGAGGGATTCCAAACATGATTGTATTCACGGAACTGACAACAGCAAGGATGGAAACGACACTCATCCATACCGTTCCAGCCTTGCCCAACAGGGCTGTTCCATACAGGACATGCGGAATTGTACTCTGAGAAAGCTCCTCCCATGCCGTATAATTTTTGAATCCCAAAGTAATTAAAATCTGCATCACAAGGATAATCACAAGGCTTACCACCATTCCCAGCGGGACAATCCTGCGGGCATTCTTTACCTCTGGGGCAATAGGAACAATGAATTCCACCCCGATAAACAGGAAGAATGACAATCCGAGCAGGGAAAATACATCACTCATCTTGGAGGAAAGCACGGACGGCTGCTCGACTACAGACGAAGGATTTACTTTTATGACTCCAAGAATTCCCATTATGACAAGAGAAACTATTAGGCCATACGCCACTACATTCTGAATTTTTGCAAACATATCAACTCCACGCAAATTCAAAATGCACAGCAAGACAATCATTGCTATTGAATAAGCCTCTCCAGAAATGGGTATGGACGGCAAGACCTGGCTCAACGTGTTTCCAAACATGGAAGCTTCCGAGCTACCCAAAATTACCTGGCAGCACAGAAAGCCGCCCATGTTCGTCACGATTGTAAGGAGAGGCCCGCAGCTGGCAAGCGTAAACTGAGCCATTCCTCCAGAAATGTTCGGCATAAGGGCATTCAATTCACAGATGGAAAGGGCTGTAAGTATGTTAAACGCACAGGCAAGTGACATGCTGATTATGAACGGTGTGCCAATCGTACTTGCTCCCTGCCCGATGGACAAAAGGCAGCTTGTTGCCACAATCAGCCCCACTCCTGTCGCTATGACGCTTCCCAATCCGAGTTTCGGTTCTTTCATTAACATAAAACCTCCTATTCATTTTAAGTCATGACAGTTCTGTATGAACTACCGCTGACATTTCGATTTCCACAAGCTGTGAGGGTCTGTTTAATGAAGAAACTGTAACTGCCGTGCACAAGGGCATCACGTCATGAAACAGTTCCGTGTATGCCTTCATGCCTGACTTGTCAAAGTCAGGAGTCCAAAACATATGGACTTCATACACATCTTCCTTTCTGCCTCCTGCCTGCGCAATCATTGCAAGCTGTTTTTCCAAGATATACTTCACCTGTGCATAGGAATCACCTTCCCCATAGACAGAACCATCAGGCTGTACGGAAGTAGTTCCTCCCACAAAGATAAAGTCACCAATCCGTACAGCCCTGGAGTATCCCATCTTCTGCTCCAAAGGTGCTCCAGAAGAATAGTTTGTTCTTTTCATCATTTTTCCCCTGACAAAAGGGCTTCTGCGCCTTCTTCCCCGGTACGGACACGGACTATGTTGGTTATGCTGCTTACAAAAATCTTGCCGTCGCCTATATGCCCCGTGTACAGTTCTTTCTTCAAAAACTCAATTAGCTCTGAAACTTCTGCCGTAGGAAGAACAATCATGACAACTTCCTTCGGAAGCAGCTGGATGTCTGTTCTTTCATCAAGCTCAAATTCCTGCGTACCATGCTGCACACCGCATCCCAGCACCTGATACACCGTCATGCCAGAGATGCGAAACCTGCCCAAAGCCTTTTGCAAGGCTGCGATTTTTGAAATTCCCGTTATGACTTCTACCCTGCTAAATTCCATGTTTATTCTCCTTTGCCTACACAACCATGTAAGGCTTGTTCCAAAGATTCAGTTTTGTACCGATTCCTTTTGCAAGGGCATTGCGGTACACTATCGTTCCCCATGCAACGTCTTCCACCGGCATGCCGCCGACAGAATATATGACAATCTCATCCTTATTTCTGTGCACGGGAATCTTACCTGTCAGGACATCACCCAAATCGTCTATCCTGTCTTTTCCCATCTTTCCTTCTGCAATCAAGTCCTCAACTCGGACTGCGGGAATGGGAATTGTATTGTATGCATCAGGCTTGTATTCTTCTTCCCATGCCTCGTACAGTTTTATGTTGTCAGCAACGTTCCGTGCACGGTTTATTATAAAATCATCATCAAAACGAAGCGAAGCCGTGGTACAGATAACAGCACCTTTCTTTATCCATTCTTCTTTGATATATGGATACTCGTCAAGGTTCCCTGTTGGAACAGATGTGCTTACGTATACAATGTCACTGCCGCGTGTTGCTTCCTCTATGCTTTCCACAACATAAAATTCTACATCGGGATAATCAGCTTTTGCGGAAGCAATAAAGGATTCAAGAGATTTTCGCCCCCGTCCTTTAATCTTCACTGTCTTTATAGTCGGCCGTGCAGAAACTATTGCTGCAAGAGCAGTCTTGCTCATGACACCAGGACCAACTATTCCTGCAACACAGGCACCTTCTGGAGCAAAATATTTAAATCCCACCCCAGGTACTGCGCCCGTTCTGTATGCAGAAAGGATGTTCGCACTCATGTATGCCACAGGTGCACCAGTATCCTTGTCGTTCAATGTCAGCATGAGGATTGAACGCGGCAAACCCTTTTCACGGTTTTTGACATTGGAACCGTACCATTTCATTCCTGCCATATCAAACCGCCCTCCCAGATATGCAGGCATTGCCATGAACCGGCGGTCAGGACCATCTACCGGCATTTCTGGAAAAGGAGACGTTGCAGGAAATGTAACCATGCATCCATGAGAGTTTCCGTTTGCCCCACCCATGCGGTAGTTTCCGGCTTTCAAGAGTTTGAACATTTCTTCCATTGCTTCAATGCAGCCTGTCATGTCCTTTACTCCAGCTGCAATCATGTCTTCTTCACTCAAGTATAAGAAGTCAACCTTTGGATATTCCATACATACGCTCCTTGAAGCAAAAAAAAGACGCTGATATTTTCAATTTTGAAAATCTCAGCGTCTTTGCTGCCCCTCAATCATTTGATACTGTACTCTAGCATTATAATCGCAAAAGTTCTTGTAAAAATCGGAACAAGTGGCTGTCCGAAAAATACTTACACATTCATAATGCTCTGCGTATAGTTTTTTTCAGAAAGTTCAGAAGCATATTCAGAAGGCGTAGTTCCCGTGCAGTTTTTAAATTCATGTATGAAGTGTGCCTGATCGTAAAAATTGTATTCAGAAGAAAGGCTTGTAAAAGAGTGTAATGCACCATTGTTAAGGTCATTCAATAAAAACTGAAACTTTACGCTCATGCAAAGCTGTTTTGCACTGAATCCAATTTCATTGTCAAATATGAGGTTTATGTATCGGGAAGAATACCCCGAAAGCTTTTCAAGCTCCCTAACCTTTATCATGCCCCTGTGCTGGATAATGATATCCGCAATCTGTCTGAAGAGTGTCGTGCGGGATTGTTCACCCTCGGTCTGCACGATTTGACCGTAACAGTCAAGGAATGTTTTCATGCGCGAATCAAAGTCTCCCTGAGTTTTCATTGCAGAACAGAATTCTTTCATTGAAGACAATTCATCCAGAATAATGACTTTTCCGACAGAGTCCTTCACGCCGATTTCTTTTATGAACGCTGATGCACCGGGTCTCAGTCGGACACAAAAATACTCGCAGCTTTTCCTGACGCAAAAACTGCGCGGTTCGATTATGCTGCCAATAAAATGACTTCTGACAGTCCGGCAGCCGTATTTGTCATTGCTATACTCAAAGATAATGTTGCTGCAGCCATCCACAAACAGTTTTAGTGCAATATCAGAGCCTGATGAATTGCAGAAACTGTAAAAATGAGAGATACCGTTTTGAAAAAGCACCCTCTGACAAAAATTATCTGCATCCAGCACAAAATACGGCTGGATGGACATGAGTTCAGTTTTCTCTTTCATTTACACAACCACAAAAAAAGGCGCATCCAAAGCCTCGAAGACTTCGGATGCGCCTTTGCATTGAATAAATGGTAGCTGATTTTATTCCTTGTGTCAAGAGAATTTACTTTGAAGGTCTGAAACGGTTATAATGCAAAGAGCTAATATCGGCATTACAAGAACCTTCTGCAATGAGCTGAGCAATATTATATGCAGCAGCAGGACCAATGCCGAATCCATGTCCAGTAAATCCACACTCAATGTACAAACCTGGAACTTCATCACATTTACTTACAGTAGCAACTCCATCCAGACAGAAGTCTCCATAACCGCCCCATGCACGAACAATCTTTGCATCTCTTAATATGGGAAAATAGTTCAAAATACCCCTGCATGTAGCGCTAACCATACTAGATCCTACAAGAGGATACGAATCATCAACACGAGAATGGAATTCATCAAATCCATCTGTTCCACCCATAACAAAAGAGCCATGTTTTGTCTGATGTCCATAAAAATCTGCCATGGCAGTTCCCAACATCTGACGGAACATTTGTGGTTCGGCCTCCGTCACAAGACAAGAAAGAGCAATCTTCTTCATCGGGATACTTATGCCTACGGTTTTTAATATCGCATTGCTTTCATACCCAGCAGCAACGACAACGAAGGGTGCGTCAAAAAACTGCTCACAAGATTCAACTCCAGCAACATGACCGCCCATTGTTCTAATGCGAGTTACAGGAGCACCCGTAATGAAGTCCACTCCAAGTTTCCGTGCCTCTTTATAATACCCAAGCGTTGTTATCAGTGGATTGGCATGTCCATCTGTAGGACACCAAGATGCACCAATAACTTCATCACTTATGTATGGATTGATTTCCTTTACCTGTGCAGCATCAATCATTTTTACATCGACACCGCATTTCTTTGCTCCATCTGCAAGTCTCTGCAAAATTGCAATATGCTCGGCAGTCTTGCCGAGACGTAAATTTCCACCTTGCATATATTCAGTATCAACGCCAAGTTCTTCGCTCAAAAACGGCCAAATGTTTTTTACTCCCCATACCATCAGAGGAAGTTCCTTTGGATTTCTGCCAGACTGTCTGACACCTCCTCCGTTTCTAGAAGAACCTCCGTTACCAATAAAATCAGAAGCTTCTAATACAGTGACACGCAAACCTTTCTTTGCAAGATAATATGCCGTTGCATTTCCGACAATTCCTGCCCCCACAACAATAACATCGGATTTTGTCTGCATATTACAGTTCCTCCATTGCAAGAATGCTCATTTCAGTTGGACGAATTGGTCCCCTACTCGTTGCAGGCTTAATCACACTAGGATTTACCTTTAGTTCTGCAGCTACAATTCCTTTTACCAGACGAGAGCAAGTCTGTCCCTGACACAACCCCATGCCACAACGAAGATACCTACGGATTTCCTGCATTGTCCACATTCCTTCATGCACAGCTCGACGAATCTCACCCTTCGTAATTTCCTCGCATCTGCAAATTATCATGTCATCATCGGGAGCAGAAACATACTCTCCTATATTCCTCAACCTGTCATTCATATACTATTCCCCTATCCTCGTTTCCAAAATCGTGCGGCATCAACAAATCCTATAGGAACTTTCATTGTAAGCAAATGAGTCTTGTCAAATAAGGGAGAACTTTTTATCTGAACAATCTCTGCATCGCACAAAACTTGTCCACTTCGGCTCAAAGCTTTGCCATGCTCACCTTTTTCTGGTAGCGGCAAAAATTCATACGGCAAGGTTACAGTTGCATACCCAGGCTCAAAATCTTCATCTACTAAAAAAATTGCCTGACCAGAGCAGTTTGCAATGCACATTCCACACCCTATACATGAAGATTGTGCATCAACACATGGAAGTGCCGTAATACGAGAACCGATTTTTATGCATTTTTTTTTGCATGAATCCTGACAGGGATTACACGGAATGTTTTGGGTGCATTCGATTACAGGATGCAAACCCTTTTGTTTTGTAAATCCCGGAAACCGTACAATTTCATCATCGCCAATGAACCCCTTTGTTAAAAGATTTTCAGAAACAGGTATGCCTTCTTCTGTTTTTTCAATACGCTTACCCCTGTTTTCTGGTGCAAACATTCCCTGCCGTAAACTGTTCAAATCAGAATCATACAATGATTCAATCTTTGTCATTGTATTTTCATCTGTAAATCCCAGTTTATAGGCAGTCCGAAGTCCTGCCATACGCCCCTTTATCATTGCAGAACTTGCTTCTTCAATACCACTCACGTCACCTGCTGCAAACAGACATGAAACAGAAGTTTCTCCATAGTCATCAACAACAGGAACCTGTCCACCTCGGCGAGGATTATCTTCCATCTTGCATCCTGCCATTTTCAAAAGCTGGCTCATTGGTGAAAGACCTACAGCTACACATACGGTATCTACATCAAAATGAATTTCTGTTCCTGGAATAATCTTAAATTTTTCATCACGTTTTCCTATTGTCACACCCTTAACGCAGTCCGTACCTTCAACATCTTTTATTGTATATCCCAAATAAAATGGAACACCTGTACGAGAAACCTTTGCAGCATGAACACCATAACCTCCAATTCGCGGAGCAGCATCAACAACAGCAACCACAGTACATCCTGCCTGCAAAAGTTGAAAGCTAACAACAAGACCGACATTTCCAGAGCCGAGCATTAAAACTCGTTTGCCAGGCTTTATGCCATGAATATTCATCAAAGTTTGCGCAGCACCCGCTCCAATAACACCAGGCAATGTCCAGCCCTCAAATGGAACCATATTTTCTGCTGCACCTGTTGCAATAATAACAGAATCAGCCTTATAATGATGAATAACATTATCGTAATTTACCGTAACCTCCTTGTTTTCAAATATGCCGGTCACAGTTGCATTGAGCTTCACAAGTACCCCTGTATCAGAGGCTTCTTTCAGCAACTCCATTCCAATGTTGAATCCACTAATTTTCGCTTTATGTTCCTTGGAGCCAAAAAATTTATGAATCTGCTTAAAAAGTTGCCCACCAGGCCTATTGTTTTCATCAAAAACAATGACCGATAATCCTCGTTTTGCAGCTTCTATAGCAGCACTTAATCCTGCAGGACCTGCGCCGACAACAATCAGATTAAATCTTTCCATATTCACACTCCTACCATGTTTTTTCTGCAGTACAACCGTACTGAGTCTGAACTTTCATTCCAGCCTTCAATGGTGTTATGCATGTTCTGGTATTCGGAACAGAATCAACAATCATCACACAGTCCGTGCATCTTCCTATTGCACAGAAAATTCCCCGAGGTCTGTGAAATCTTGCGGTTTCTCGATGTTTCAATATGCCAGCAGCCTTTAAAGCCGCAGCAATAGGTTCTCCCTCATAGCCTTTCAATTCTTTGCCATCCAAAGTAAATGTCACTAATGAACCTTTTTCTGGAACACCCAAAATTGGATGTTCTTCGATTCTCTCAGAATCCATGCCACAACTCCTGATAAATGATGTATTAAAGCAGTTTTGAAACTGTTCAAAATTCAACTCAAGAACCGCACTGAAATGGGGTTCTTGCTAGCCTGTTTCAAAAGCAACCGACTTTTGCAACAGGCTCCATCGTATGTTTATCATAATCAAACTCATGCGTGTAAGATTGTAAAAACAAGAAATTCCATGAATGATAAGATAGAATTTTCAACATTAGTTCAGATTCCTCGCATTGCGAAAAAGACAAAACAGACAGATTCTATTATCAGAAAGAAAATTTCAGGAGGAACACTATGAAAAAAGCGTTGAAAACATTATTTTTTGCAGGATGCGCCATTGCCGCAGCATCATTCGTATCTTGCGGAAAAAATAAAGAGGAACAGGCAGCACTTGATCCATCACAGCCTGTTGAACTGACAATCTGGACACATGAAGACCAGAACCGAACTGAATTGGAACAGCAGCTCATCAAGGAATTCCAGCAGGACAATCCAAACATTACTGTCAATTACGTGACATATCCATCGGGAAAAATCAAAGACATCCTTGTTGCAGGATTTGCCGCAAATCAGGGACCGGACATTTTCAACATTGAAATAAATGACGAATATCCGTTTGTCATCAATGGACGTGTTGCCCCCGTTGATGTCGTTGCCGCAGGATTCAAAAATCAGAAGGAACTGGTAGCATCTTACATGGACAAAATGCTTGACCCGGTAACCATGGATGGAAAAGTCTACGGTCTTCCATTGGAACTTACAAACTGGTGCATATATCTTAACAAGAAAATTTTCAAGGATGCAGGTCTTGATCCTGAAAAAGATGCACCAAAAACATGGGAAGACATTGTTGCCGTTTCAAAGAAAATTGCAATACATGACGGAGAAATCATTACAAGGCGCGGCTTTGACTTCCGCTATCCGTATTATCTCATCAGCTGGGTTCCAATGGTAGAACAGCTTGGCGGCAAGCTTGTAAGCGATGACGGAAAAAAAGCAATCATCAATGACGAAGCTTGGCTTACTGCCCTGCGCTACATGAAAGATTTTGGTCCTTCAGGAGAAAACCTCGGTTCTCCAACATACACGGCTGCACGCAAGATATTCGACAACAACCAGAATGAAATTGCAATGTCTTTGAGCGGTCTGTACCAAGAACAAAGAATGGCTTCAACAAATCCATCATTCTTTAACAGCGATGAATGGATGGTCATTCCATACCCACAGTGGAAAAATGCAAAGCAGACAGTACCATGCCACTATTATGGACACTACTACATGGTCAATGCTCAAAAGAGTGCTGCACAGCGTACAGCAGCATGGAAACTGCTTGGATTCATGCTCAGCCACAGCGAAGAGTATCTGAAAAAAGTTGCCATCGTGCAGCCAACAAAAGCTCTCTTTGAATCAGACACATTCAAAGAAATGCCGTACTCAGAGGTATTCAAAAAAGATCTTGAAAGCGGAAGCATTGTATACTATGCTGAAAACTCTCCAAAAATAGACTCTCTGCTCAAAAATGCCGTAGAATCAGTAATGTTGTCCGGCACCTCCCCGGAAACAGCACTTGCTGACTTGAGAAAAAATGTTCAGGCAGTCTTAGACGAGGAGTAACATAATCCGCAGGCTGTCGCAAGACAGCCTTTTTTGTCCTTAAATACAGTTATCAACGGAGGATCGTATGTCCAAACATAAAAAAACATCTTTTGAACAGAAAAAAGCCCGATGGGGGTGGTATTTTACCATGCCGGGGCTCATATTCTTTGCACTCTTTTCATTCTACCCCATCATAAATGCAATCATCACAAGTCTTTACAACAAAAAATTGCTTTCCCTCAAAAAGCCGACTTTTGTAGGACTTTCCAATTACATCAAAGTACTATCCAGTCCAGATTTCTGGAATTCAATGAAGGCAACGGCAATATTTACCGTGGGTTGCTTTGTTCCTCTTGTCATCGTATGCCTTTTGCTTGCCGTACTCATTTCTACGCGCAGCCATGCTAAACGTACAATGCAGATGGTTCTGTATTCCCCAGCAGTGCTGTCATCCGTTGTCATTGCCCTTATCTGGATGATACTCCTTGATCCTCGCGGCATCATGAACCAGTTCATGAACATGGTTCATGGGACAAGCGGAGTAGACTACAAGTGGCTTGCAGACTCAAAAATGGTTCGCTTTTCTACCATACTGGTGTACTTTTGGAAATATGTAGGTTACTTTACAATCCTTTACATTACAGGAATAGGCAAGATTCCAACAAGCGTCTATGAAGCCGCCACAATAGACGGAGCAACAAAGTTTCAGCAATTCTGGACCATCACCATTCCATTGCTTAAGCCAACCATTGTCATGGTGTCCATCATGGCAATGATACAGTGCATAAAGACATTCAGTACACAGTACATGTTCACGCAAAGTGGAGCACCTCTTGCACCGATAAACGTAATTACACTGAACATTTACAATACTGCAATGAGAGACCTTGCCATAAGCCGAGCAAGCGTCATGAGCATCATCCTGTTCCTTATCATGCTTGCACTGACATGCATCCAGTTCCGCTTTTCAAAAAGCGATGACATTTCATACTGATGCACCGTTTTTTGCACAAAGGAAAAACACATACAAAAGGAGAATTCTATGAAAACAGATGTAAGGGCAAAAAATGCAAACATTGTAATATGGATATTCCTTATTCTCTGCTGTGCTCTCACAGTTATTCCGCTCTTATTCATGCTGACAGCAAGTTTCATGCGGGCTATAGACATAATGAAAATGCCCTACCGGTGGATTCCAAAGCCGTTTCACTTTTACAACTACTTTAATGCCATTGCAGGCAATGACCGTTCATTCATCTATCTGAGGAACATTTTCAACAGCCTTTTGGTTGCCATCGCCGTAACATGCACGACAATCATTTTGGCTTCTCTTGTCGGATTCGGACTTGCAAAATATAAATTCAAGGGAAGAAACGTCGTATTCCTTGCAATTATGGCCACAATGATGATACCATTTGAGACAATTATGGTTCCACTTTACATGGTTGTAATGAACCTGCACATGCAGAACACCTACGGAGGACTCATTGTGCCTTTCATGGTGAATGCATTTGCAGTCTTTCAGATGAGACAGTACATCATAACATTCCCGGAAGACATGCTGGATGCAGCCCGCATTGATGGAGCATCTGAAATTCAGATTTTCCTTAAAACAGTGCTTCCAAACTGTACACCGGCAATTGCAACGCTGGCAGTCCTGACGTTCCGCCAGCAATGGGACAATCTGCTGTGGCCGCTGCTTGTTGCTCAGAGCGAAAAAATGAAGACGATTCCTGCATACATCGTTAAGTTTGCTGCAGAAAAATATGCAGATGAAGGCATCATGATGGCAGTTGCAGTTATTGCAAGCATTCCTATCTTCATACTGTTCTTTAGCCTTTCTAAATATTTTGTAGGCGGTTCATCCGTTTACTCAGCAGGAAAAGAATGAAAAAAGAGCATACGTCCTCCACATGCACAACTGTATGTACTGCTGTACGCAATATACTGCTGAGCCTCTCGTGTACAATCCTGTACACGAGTCTGCTTTCATGCACGGTGCACAAAAAGCACAATGTGCATGAAGGCTCCGTTCAGCAGCAAGCGGCTCAGCCCGATTTGCTCATCTATTCGCCACATCCCGTTGACAAAGTAGAATTCATTGTTAGAGAATTCAGGCAGAGAACCGGCATGTACGTACAGATTGTACATGGAGGAACGGGGGAACTTCTTTCCAAGCTCAGGCAAGAAGAATTGTCCATGAAAGAAGGTTCCCCAGTTCCTACAGCAGACGTATTTTGGGGAGGAGGCGTTGAATCACTTGA
>JAFVDR010000330.1 GCA_017476165.1 Treponema sp.
CCTGCAATGTCTCCAGTTCTGTAACCGGCATCAAGAACGGCATTTACAGCATTTTCGACAGCCTTAGCCTCTGCTTCAAGACCAAAACTGTAACGCAAAAGCATTGCTGCACTCAGTATGGTTGCCAATGGATTTGCAAGGTCTTTTCCTGCAATGTCAGGAGCAGAACCATGACTAGGCTCATACAGGCCAGGACCTGTTCCATCGCCCAGAGAAGCGGATGCAAGCATTCCGATGGAACCGGTAATCTGGCTTGCTTCATCAGAAAGGATATCACCAAACATGTTACTTGTTGCAATAACGTCAAACTGGCGAGGGTTGCGAACAAGCTGCATGCTTGCATTATCAATGTACAGGTAAGAAAGCGTTACGTCTGGATAATCCTTCTTTACATCTTCTGCAACGCGACGCCATAACTGGGAACTGGTAAGGATATTTGCCTTGTCAACAACGCAAAGACGCTTCTGACGCTTCTGAGCGTATTCAAAGCCCATACGCACAATGCGTTCAATTTCAGGGCGAGTATATTTTTCCGTGTCCCATGCAGTATTCTGGTCAGCACTTGTTCCGCGCTCACCAAAGTAAATGCCACCTGTCAATTCACGGACAATCAGGATATCCAAGCCGTCTCCAACAATCTCATCCTTCAATGGACAAGCATCTTTCAGCTGCTTCCACATAACCGCTGGCCGCAGGTTTGCAAACACCTTCATGCCGCCACGAAGCCCGAGCAAAGCTTTTTCAGGACGCAATTCACTTGCAAGATTATCCCACTTTGGACCGCCAACAGCACCGAGCAGTACGGCATCATTTTTCAGACAAAGATCAAGCTGTTCCTGAGGAAGCGGTTTTCCGAACTTATCGATTGCACAACCACCGGCAATGACGTTTGTATAGTTAAATTTGTGTCCATATTTTGAGGCAACAGCATTCAATACATTGACAGCCTCAGCTACGACATCAGGACCGATTCCGTCACCGGGAATCAAGGCAATGTTTTTTTCCATACGATCTATACTACTTGCAAATTTAAATACCTATAAAGTTTCTTTAGTATTTTAGAATATACTTCTAGAATATATCACGTTACAGAGTAAATGACAATAATTAAAAGCTGAACTGGTAGAACTTGCCCTTTTTCTTTTCAGAAAAAGCGTGCAATTTATCATTGTCCATGGCATCAATGAATTTTATCAGTTTGCGGTATGTCCGTTCGGCAGGAAAAAAAAATTTAAATTTCATGCAGCACATGGTAAACGTATCCAGAATAGAACTTTGCCAGATAATCCTGTAAGATTCACCAACATACTGCAGCTGAATTCTGAAAAGATCTTCATCCATAACAGAAAATTCTTTATGAGAAAGAACGCTGGGAGCTATGTCAACGGTGTCTTCTGGAATTCTGATTGCAGTCAAAACATCGGGCTTTTCTTCTAGTAGTTTTTTCATAGTGCTTATATAGAATTATATCAAAATAAACATAAAAAGCAAGCAAAAAAATGGCCGCCCGAGTGACGGGCAGCCATTACACCTGCTTAACTGAACGCAGGAATTACTTTATGACCTTCAAAGACTCATGGTCAATCGTGAGGGCAACAATCACAAGGAATATGATGCCCTTTACCAGCTGCTGAGTTGCAGACACCGGGAACACCATCGGAAGACTCTTTTCAAGCACACAGTATGTCAGAGTACCGAATATGATGTTTGAAAAGCGAGACTTTGCGCCACCAGAAATAGGCATTCCACCCAAAACCAAGGCAATGAGAATCTGCGTCTCAAGCTGGCGTCCTGCAGTACCCGTAATGGCACCTACACGAACAACATTGATGAATGAGGCAAATCCTGTAATTGCTCCAGAAGCCATATACACAAGGAACTTGGTCAAGTCCGGACGGCATCCTGAAAACCTTGCGGCAGTTTCACCAGCACCAATGGCACGCAGGTCAAAGCCTACTCGCGTAAAGTGCCACACAACAAACGCAATCGCAAGCACGATGAGCATGAGAGTCATCTTAAACCATATCTGATCAAGGGAAAGAACCTCACTGCTTGCAGGAACAGGTCCCTTTGTCGTAATGTATTTGCACAATCCACGGAAGAAATACTGCGAACACATGGTAACAATGAACGATGCGATCTTGAACTTTACATGGAAAAATCCATTGAATGCACCCATTGCGGCACCTGCAGCAACCGAAGCAACAACAGCAAGCAAAATGTTTCTTTGTGATACCCAACAGAATATAATCGATGCAAGACCGAGGATTGATCCCTGAGAAAAATCAAGACCTCCAACCGTCATTACAAAGAATACACCTGTTGCCGCAATCATAAGAACAAACACTTGACTGAGCATAAGACTCAGGTTCTTCGGATGCAAAATGCGACCCTGCGTTAAGATTGCAAACAGAATGATGATGCCCACAAATCCCAATACAGGTCCCAAACTTCGTATCTGAGACTTTAATCTAAATGCAGCCGCAAGTTCCGTCCGAGTCTTGCCGGCAGCCGACCTTTTAGTCATTTCATTACTAGCCATAATACAAACGCCTCCTTAAATCATTTTGGCGATGAGGTCTTTTTCGCCAAGTTCCTTGCTTCTTGTAAATTCACCGCTAAAGCGACCATCTTTCATGATGAGAATGCGGTCACTCATGCCCAAAAGTTCAGGAAGTTCCTCTGAAATCATAAGGACAGACTTGCCCTGCTTCTTCAGCTCCGTCATCAATGCATAAATGTCAGCTTTTACTTTAACGTCGATACCTCTGGTAGGACTGTCCAAAATCAATATGTCAGATCCTTTTCCAATCCAGCGGGCAAGAACAACCTTCTGCTTGTTTCCACCGGAAAGTTCAGACACATGCTGCTTGATGCCTGTCATCTTAGTACTCATCTGCTTTGCATATTTTTCAGCAAACTCATTGAGCTTTTTAAGATTCAAAAAGCCATGTGTTGAAAGATCGCCCAATGAAGGCAAAATGACGTTATCGCCTATCGGATCAGCAATGACAATAGACTCATTATCCCTATCCTTTGAAGCATAGGCAATGCTATGCTTGATTGCCCCAGGGATGCTGGTTATTTCGTATCCGTTTGCAAGTGTTACCGTTCCCGTTTTATCAAATGAAGCACCAAAGATAGCTTTTCCGATTTCATGCATGCCACACTCTGAAAGACCTCCAATGCCAAGAATCTCGCCTTTATGCAATTCAAGATTGACATTGTACAACTGGTTCGGTACAGAGACGTTCTTCATAGTAAGCACGACTTCGTCGGAAACAGCTTCACCGTAGTCAGTACGGTAATAGCGGTCGTCCAGTTCTCGACCAACCATTTCACGCTTCAAGTCGTCTGTCGTTACATCTTTGCTTACAACGGTCTTTATCAAGTCACCATCGCGCAAAATGGAGACGCGGTCCGTATGCTCCAAAACTTCGTCAAGGTCATGAGAAATGAAAATGACAGTACTGCCCATGTCGCGAGTCTTGTTCATGACTTTGAACAACTCTTCTCGACCGTCCTGACTCAATGCTGTGGTTGTTTCATCAACAACAAGAATTTTCGGATTAAAGTACGTAGCCTTGACAATCTCAACAAGCTTGCGCTCTTCAAACGAATAGTGGTCAATCATGGCATTCGCCTTGATTCCCTTGAATCCGTAGGAATCAAGCAGCTGCTGAGCCTTTTTATTCATGGCAGAAGAATCTTTTACCAATCCATGCATGAACTCATCTTCTTCACCCAAGAAAATGTTTTCCGCAACAGTCAAGCCGGGAAGCGTTCCCATTTCCTGTACGATAATGGACACCCCTTCGCGGTTTGCTTCGACCTGAGTCTTTACGTCAAGTTTCTTTCCATCAAGAATAAAAGTTCCGCTCGTTATGGAATAAATGCCGCAGAGCATGGAACTGAACGTTGATTTACCGGACCCATTTTCACCAATCAGCCCGTGAATTTCACCCCGCGTGAATTCCAGAGAGACATCCTTGACCGCTTGTGTCATTCCAAAGTTTTTCGTTATGTTCTCTGCTTTCAATAAAACATTACTAGCCATATCTGCTCCTTATTTTACGACACTGCCTTTTACGCCACGGTTTGTAAGCGTAACAATGGCAAGAAGAACAGCTCCAGTAACAAAATCATTAATTGTAGTAGGAACATTCAATGCAACAAGTCCATTAAAAATCATCGTAATGATGAATTCTCCAATGACAATAGCCGTAACGGGGCAACCGAATTTCTTAAAGGCAATGCCAAAGAATGTACCCATGAGCGGTCTAAAGTTGCGATCCATGGAGGTCATGCCAGTAACAGCAAGCATACCCTTTCCATAACTTACCGTAAGAAGAGCCATGATGCCCACAAAAAAATGTAGCAGAACGAATCCTGTGAATTTATAGCGCTCGACATTAATACCCATGTTCTTTGCAACATATTCATTGCTGCCAATTGCATTGCAATACGTACCGATACGCGTAAAGCGCAACAGGAACACCATCAGCAAGAATGCCGTAAAGGCAACAATATAGTTCCATGGAGCATGGTTAAATGCAAGAATGTTTGCACTTGTCAATTTACCGGGGAATCCTGACTTGTCAAGAGTAACGACATAGTTTGCAACGCTTTCAAGAATAAGCATCAATCCCACAGTTACAATCATGGAAGGAATGCGCAGCTTTGAATAGAAAAATCCATTGAATGCACCGATGAGTGCACCACATAAAAGGCAGCCGAAAATGAGTCCGACATAGCCAAGACTGCGCGAAAGCAAAACGCCTACAAGAGAAGACAGAACGATGTTAGCACCAATACTAAAATCAAACAGTCCCATTACAACAATAAAATACAATCCGCAGCCGCCCACAGCATATTGTATGCTCGTCTGCAAATAGTCTGTCATTAACTTGCCAGTTCCAAAGTTCTTTGGGGAAAGAATCTTAAACAGAACCCAACACAAAACGGTAAGAACAAGCAACGTTGTTACTCCAAAAAAACGACTTTTTTTGAATTTCTCAAACGTACTGCCAGTTCCAGATGTTACTGAGTCACTCATAATTTAGTATCCTAAAGAAAATAAGGGCAGCAATGCCTACAGAGCGCGTTCTGCGCTAAACTGCAGCTTGTTGCTGCCCTTCTAAGAATAAAATGAACATGTATCGACATGCACCTATCTACAATAGAGTGCATGCCATCCATTATAAAAGACTGTAAAAGCTCGCTTTATCTTCTGCTCTTAACGTCTTCAATAGAAAGTTTTGCTGTTGCCTTTTCAAGTTCTGGCTCTGAAAGTTTAGCCATATCTTTCAATTCCTGTTCGTTGTATGGCAGTTCATCAACAAAGTACTTTGCATAAGATGCGTAGTCTTCTGATGAAGCAACATACAGATAAGGGAAGTTGATGTCATAGTAACTGTTTGCAGGAACCTTGTAGTTGCCCTTTATTGCATTGTATACAAGCATGAAAGCAATGAGTGGGTCACAGAAGTGTCCACCAGATTCTGCAGCCATACCGCCTGTTGCAAGCTGTGTATCAAGATCTGCAAGGAAGTCTGTTGAAACAACGTCAATCTTGCCCTTCTTACCAGCTGCATCGATAGCTGCAAGAGCACCAACCAATGTGTCTCCACCACCACCAGCAACAATGAGGGCATCAATGTCAGGATTTGCATTCATGATAGCTTCTGCAGTTGCACGTCCTGTATCAGATGTTGTTCCGCCGTACTGTGGGTCGA
>JAFVDR010000331.1 GCA_017476165.1 Treponema sp.
ATTATCATCGACATTCCAGCTTTTTTTTAACCATCCTGCCGTAAATTGAGAATTACAGAGATAAAGAGAATATGCTTTTTTTATATGTTCATCAATCTTTCGAGCAATAAACATATTCAAAGGAGTCATGCGAGCTGTTCTTGTCGATTGCCAGAGCTTATCAGGAAAATGTACTATAAAAATATTCTTTTTTCCATTCGGTATAAGCATGTTGACAGAACAATTAAAAAACATGTCATATTTTGAAGATTCTCTATAAAATGCAGGTATAAGGGAAATTAAACCAAAACGGCTCGAAATCTCTTTTATTGAAACCGATTTACTGTCAATATGGGTACCAAACATATTATTCAACCGAGAAACAACAGTTTTTACCCCCCCCCCTTCATCAATTCCAATTGCATTTTCTCATTCATTTCTCTCTTTGCAGAATTCATTTTTTCCCCAATAAGCGTAAACGAACTTTCAGGATAAAGCATCTGTAAAGTCTGTAAAACAAAAGCAGTATAAGATTCAGTTCCACCTTGCTTATACATTATTGTCTGATTATAAAGACCTATCTTCAATTTCAATCACCTCTTTTAATACATGAACTATAACACATTCTCCAAACAAATACTAGAAGTAGCCGAAAATACTCTTAGTGAGCAGAAATTCTATATTTTGGAACAAAAAAAACGTGGACGGAATGGTTGTACAATTGCTACAAAATGCAAAGTCAATCTCTGAGTCACAGTTGTTCTAATCTCTGTAGCTCCGTCATTCTAATCTCTGCGACTCCGTCATTCTAATCTCTGCGACTCCGTCATTCTAATCTCTGCGATACAGTTGTTCCAATCTCTGCGACTCCGTCATTATAATCTCTGCGATACAGTTGTTCTAATCTCTGTGATACAGTTGTTCCTTATGCAAAAAAACTCATTTCCTTACCTTTTCCCATAAAAATTCTTGTACCATGCAGCAAACTCAGAAAGACCTTTTTCCAAAGGAGTAGAAGGCTTAAAGCCAAAGTCCTTTTCAAGCTCGCTCACATCAGCATAGGTCTGATATACATCGCCCGGCTGCATGGGCAAGAATTCCTTTTTGCCAGGTTCTTTTATTATGCCCTCTTTCATGAGGCACTGCTCAAGCACCTCTACAAAGTGCAATAGACTTTCCGGCTTGTTATTTCCAATATTGTAGATTTTGTACACAGCCCCGTCTTCCGTTTCTGAAGGTGATTTCTGCATTACGTTTACAATGCCGGCAACAATGTCATCTATATATGTAAAGTCACGGTACATGTCTCCGTTGTTGTAAATCTGGATGGATTCCCCCTTAACAAGCTTGTCCGTAAACTTAAAGTAAGCCATGTCAGGTCTCCCCATAGGGCCGTATACGGTAAAAAAGCGCAAACCTGTACACGGAATGCCGTACAGCTTGGAATAGGCATGGGCTATCAACTCATCACTCTTTTTTGTTGCAGCATACAGAGAAACAGGATTGTCAACTTTGTCATCAGTCGAATACGGAACCTTTTTGTTTGAGCCATACACGCTAGAAGACGAAGCAAAAACAAGGTGCTCTACGGGATTGTGCCGGCAGGCTTCAATGATGTTGTAAAAGCCGATGATATTACTCTTTATGTACGCATCGGGATTTGTTATGGAATAGCGGACTCCAGCCTGAGCAGCCAAGTTTACTACAATGCTCGGCTTATATTCCTCAAAAATGGTCTGCACAGCTGAAGAATCAGAGATGTCTGAGTTTACAAACAGAAATTGATCCCCGTATTTTAAAAGCCCCGAAAGCCTTTCCTGCTTCAGGGAAACATCGTAATAGTCGGTCATGCAATCAACACCGACAATCTTTACATTCTTCACTGCACCCAATAGTTTTCCGCAAAGATAACTTCCAATAAAGCCGGCAGCTCCGGTTACAAGGATTGTTCTATTGTCAAGATCTATAGATTTCATATACGTTCAATAGTATAGCAAAATTAGCATAATGTTAAAAGTACAATTGCAAGGTAATAGTATTGAAAACTAAAAACAATTGCAGTATCATCGAAAATTGTTAACTCTTGCAAAACACCTTCTACCATGCTACACTACAGCATGTTCTTATGAGGAAAAAAAATGAAACTGCTTGTAATCGTGCCAACATATAACGAAATTGAAAACATAACAAAACTCATTCCCGAAGTATTCGCTACAATTCCTCAAGACGCTGGCATTCTTGTGGTAGACGATGGTTCTCCAGACGGCACAGGAAATGCAGTAAAAGAGATTCAACCACGCTATAATGGCAGACTGTCAATACTGGAGCGCACACAAAAATCAGGTTTAGCAGATGCATACATAACTGGATTCAAATGGGGAATGGATCATGGCTATGATGTCCTGTGCGAAATGGATGCAGACTTTTCCCATAAGCCAGAATACCTTTCAACCAGGTACGAACAGATTCAGACTCATGACGTTGTAATAGGCTCTAGGAACATAAAAGGCGGCAGCGTTGAAGGATGGACGCTACTCAGGAACATCATCTCAAAAGGTGGAAGTCTGTATTCCAGAGTTGTTTTGGCATGTCCCATTCAAGACTTGACAGGCGGATTCAACATGTGGCGCAAAGAGGCATTAGGGAAAATTCAGCTGAATTCCATCATATCGAAAGGCTATTCATTCCAAATTGAAATGAAATACAAGGCATTCAA
>JAFVDR010000332.1 GCA_017476165.1 Treponema sp.
AACTTTTCGGTGGCAGAAAGCTGCTTTTTTTATTTTTACCTGTGCCAAAAAATGTACAGTTATCAAAATTCGAAATGTTATACTGTGTACAGAAAGAAAGGGGAAAACAAAATCCCCAAGAGAAAGGAATTAAAGAAAATGAAAAAATTCAGTTGCTGCTGCTACACAGAGGAAATTGATAACTACGCATACTCCTATCTTGAAGATGATTACGAGTCATCTTTCTATTCTCAAAGCATCCGATACACTTACACTTCTGCTTCTATTAATGAAAGCGCAAATTACGATGAGAGCTGCTTCTATCTGAATGCAAAGCTGTTTGCCTAAAAATAAGGGGGAATAAAAAATGGACGCAATAAAAAAGTACATGACTGAATCTCATCTTGAAGCAATCCTTGCAGAATGCAAAGAAAGAAATATGTCTTTCGACGAATACCTGGTCGTCTATCTCCTGTCGAAGCATGGAAATGCTTTCTGGGATCATGCTGATAATCTGGTTATGAAACATTCTTTTGGTTTCTCAGATGAAACACAAGAATTAGATTCATCGATCAGAAACTGATAAGGTACCATTAAATGCACAAGTTCAATCACGTCTAATGGTATAATGAAATCACGAAAGAGAGGAGGAACACAGAATGAGGATCTGTTAAGGATCTACGAAGAAATGCTTGAAGAATAAGGCATTTATACTGTACCACTAAAACGATAGGTTTGGCAAGTCCCTGTGTTATAATTTACTTGTAAAAAAGAGATGAAGAACATCTCAAATAAATAAAATTAATGATTTGGGTCGTGACCTACCACGAGAAATGGAAAAAAATATGAAAATTAATTACGCACGTAAAGCAATTGAGCTGTCCAAGAGTGAAGCAAAGAAAGCTGAAGTATACGGCTCTGAGATGTACAAAGCTCTGCTGGATGCGAAAAAGAGCTTCCCTGATTTCACTATTTCTGTAAAATCTGCTCCTATCAAGCACGATGGCTTCAAAGGGTTGAACAGAGCATTCATGCATGATTACATTGAAAACCATGACGACGATGACCACAACACCATGAAAGAGTTCAACACTCTCTGTGGTCTCGACGAGAAGGGCAACAAAAAATCCTTTGCCGCTGTCGCGTCTTACGGTGAACTGCGGATGTGGTTCCTAAACAGATACCCTGAGCTCCATGACATGCAGTCCTCTATCGATACAATCATGAAACGTGTCAAAGAAGAGCAGGCAAAAAAAGAACTGCAGCATAATCTGTACCGCTAAATGTACAGTTTTGTAAAAACCTGATGTTATAATTAACTTGTAAAGAAGAGATGAAGAACATCTCAATAATGATTTGGGTGGTTCCCGATAACAACCAGAAAGGATATAAAAATATGAAAATCATGTTTGGGCGCAAGGTTATTGAAATGAGCGAAAAAGAAGCTCGTGAAGCTGAAAACTACGGCTCTCCTGCATACATTGCTCTGACTGACGCAATGCGGCAGTTTGAAGGATTCACTGTTGAAGTGAAAGGCAAAGCTAAAGCTGGTGGATTTAAAGGACTCAATAGAGAGTTCATGAAAGCTCACATTAAAGCCAACCCGAAGGAAGGCAGGAATTTGCTGGCTGAATTCAATACCCTTTGTGGTTTGGACGAAGAGGGCAACAAAAAGGTCTTCGCAGCTGTCGCTTCTGTCGGAGAACTGAGAATGTGGTTCCTCAATGAATATCCTGAGTTTACAGACAGCCGTAATGCTGTAAAAAAAATTCTGGATAATACCAGAAAAGAAATCGCTGACAAACGCTCTGCTTAATTAAAAAAATAAAAACTTGGAGGGTATAAAAATGAAAAATATTATTGTAGACTATGACAACTCCGTTATTTCTATTAGCTCTGCTTTTAAGAAAAAGGCATTTACTCCTGGCACCAAAGAATACAATGAGCTGAACACTGTTCGGCATGATTACCCTGATTTTCCCATCTCCGTTCGTGAGTTCCATACAAACACAGAACAGGACCGCTACAAGGGTTTAACTTATGATTACATGCGTTGGTACATTGAAAACAAAGACAAAGAAAACGGCGAGTCAATGCTCAAAGCTTTGGATGATATGATTGATGTTTCAAAATGCCACAGTAAGGGCAGACGTTATCCTTCTATCAAAAAGTGGTTCCTGGAAACCTATTCCGATGTTGCTACCTTCGGCATGACCGATGTAGAACTTGCTAATTGGGAAAAGGTTCAGAAAAAAAGCAACGTTACTCAGTTTCCAGCTACTGGTACAGACGGTTGATGCGCTGCCGCAGGTGATACAAATGAATAACTCTTCTTAATCCTCCGATGGTTTATTCCTTCGGAGGTTTTTCTTTTTTACCCCAAAAAGTTCACAAAACCTTGTTAATATGGCCCGAATTTGATTTTTAAAATAAAATTTGTTATAATATATATAGAAAGAAGAAAAGAGGGCAGTCTCTTTTTTGAGTGGGAAAGCAAAAAATTTTGCTTTCTCATTCGCACCTTTAGGAACAAATTGCTCCTATTACGATCTTTAATTCAAAAGGAGGTGAGAACCATAGAAACCATAAGATAGAAAATAATCTACTCCAATTGTTCCAGTTTTACAGCGCTTGCGCAGAGTATGACAGAATCAGACATTGCTGAAATGAAGGAAGAACTGCTGTCGCGCAGATACGCTCTGCATTACGACGTTTCACGATCGGATTATAAAGAATGCATCACCTACGAATATATTATGATGCTTCTTTACGAAGCTGACTATTCTGGTTACGCTATTGATGGAACAGATAAACTCTGTGATATTGTATATAACATGGAGTAATGAAAATACCCCCAAAGGTTTTCATTCCTATTATATTATTTGTTGAGAAAACGTTTGGGGGCTTTTGTTATAAAGCATCAATTTATAGATAATCAAGTTAAAAATCTAAGATGAAAGGATACATAAATAAGATGATTTAGATTGAAACGCGATTTTATTCGCGAAGCGAAATTGCTGAGATAATTTCAGACTATCTCAACGAAAAACATGGAAAAGGAAAAAAGAATGCGGAACGAACTGTTGAGTCCATTTTAAACGATAAAAAGCATTTCAAGAGAAATACTTCCAAAATTCTCTCAAAATGGGGATATGGTTTTGACTGGATGCCGCATGGAATTATGATCACTCATGTTCCTGAAACGAAAGAAGCTCGCTTGCAGGAAATCCTTCTCAGGAAATTCCATGTCGACATTCAAGTAGACATGTATGCATTCGCTTGTTTCGTTACTGCATTCACAGATGTTCCTGGCTTTTCAGCAATGCCATGGAAAGTTAGGGAAATTGAATATGAAAAATATTCTGGAGTTTTCTATACCAGTAGAACATTAAGCAGTTGGTGCAGAAAGCTTATTGAACGTGAAATCATAACCAAAGAAGAAACTGGTACCTATTGGAAAACCTCTGTTGAAAATG
>JAFVDR010000333.1 GCA_017476165.1 Treponema sp.
CAGGCTCACAGCCAGTATGAAGAGAAAAATAAGAATACAGATGAAAGATTTTACAAATCTTGCAACAAACCTTGATTTCATGAGACAAAAAAAACTATAATGCTATACTATTAGAGCAGTTCTAATGCATAATACAAAAAACAAACAAAAAATAGAAGGGTTTCATGGTTTTAAATAATTTTGTCGTATTTGAAGGTATTGACGGAGCAGGAACATCGACACAGATTGAAATGCTAAAGCACAGGGCGGGAACGGAAACGTTCCTTTTTACGGCAGAACCAACAACAGCCGCGACAGGACTATATTTACGACAGATGCTGAAGGGAGAAATCCGCGTGACAAATGAAACTGCGGCATATCTTTTTGCCGCAGACAGAAATGAACACATAAACGGAGAACTCTGTACAGACGGAAAAACGCTCATAACAGGAGTTACAAAGGCATGCCATAGTGGACACACAGTTGTAACCGACCGATATTTTTTTTCAAGCCTCGCCTATCAAAGCATATCATGCAATCCAGACATTCCCCGTACGGTCAATTCTTTTTTTCCATTGCCAGCACTTCTTTTCTATTTTGACATTACACCAGCACAATCATTGCAGCGTATAAACGGAAGAAATTTCAGGGAAATTTATGAACAGGAAGAATTTCTGAACAAGACCGTTTCTGCCTACAAAACAATCTTAAAGGAATATGAAAATCCTGCAAAAAACCAAGGCATGAAAACAGTCATTATTGATGCAACAGCAAAAAAAGAAGATATAAGCACCATCATATGGAAAGAAATACAAAATTCCATAAAACTGCCGATACTATAACCGTGAAACTCAAATTTCTCCTTTTTTCAGCAATCATCGCTTTCCTCTTTCCTGTGAACGCAAGTGCCTATGTGGTAAAATATAAAGAAGATTATTACAAATTGTATCATGTCCACTATGCACAGGCACCTGATGACTGCATTGAAAACATTTACTGGCTCGAAAAAGCCGTAAGTGCAGACTTTGCGAACCCTCTGTACGCAATGGCAAAAATAGAAACAGAAACGCAATGGGAAAAATACCGTTTCCTGTTCCAAATGCACTTGAACTTGAAGCTCATAGAACAGCACCTGCGTCTCGGTCGCATCTACGATAAAAAAGCCGCCTATTTCTACGATGCACCATGGAAAGACGAATACTTGCGAAATCTTGAAAAGGCAAAATCCTGTTACGAGGCTGGTTACTATTACTGGAAAGAAGCACAGCTCTGGGCAGAAAAAGGAAGCATTTCTCAATTCAACTTTCTGTACATTACAGACCTTCAAAACTGGGAAGATGAACGGGAACGTATTGTAACGGGAGAACTTGACTACAAAAAGACTCTGGACAGGGAACTGACACGGCTCAATAAAGTAATAGCAGACCTTGTTGCAATGGAAAGTAAAACGTATTAAACTGTCCTTATGGATAGATACGAAGACACCGTTGAACTATGGTATCCCGATAATTCAGGATTCACAAAGACAGACATACATTTTTTTACAGGAACTCCAGACTTACTTTCTTATTTTTTTCCGGCAAACAGCAGCGAAACTCAAATATGCAGGCTGTTTGTAACTGACAAGACAATTGCAAGCCTATCGGTCATGAAGCCCTTCATAGACTACTTGAAAGCCCTCAACGACAAAAAAAACATCCTTTTAGTGCTTGAACCGGGGGAATCGTCAAAAACAATCGAAAGCGTCCTAGCCATTGTACGCACAGCAGTAGAACATAATTTTACAAGACAGACTCAATTCGTTGGCATCGGCGGAGGCGTAGTATGCGACATGACAGGCTTTGCAGCATCCATGTTCAAGCGAGGCGTACAGGCATCCTTTGTTCCGACAACACTTCTTGCAGATGTTGATGCCGCCATCGGAGGCAAGACGGGATGCGATTTTGAAACCTACAAAAACATGATTGGAGCTTTTTACCCTGCACAATCCGTAACCATTTGGCCAGATTTCATTCAAACACTGCCTGAAAAGGAATTCATATCAGGTTTGGCGGAAGCCATAAAAACAGCATTTTTATTTTCTCCTGACATTTGCACTCTGTTTGCAACACAAAAAGACAAAATAATGAACCGTGACACACAAATTCTGTCCCGCATCATAAAAGAATGTGCAAAGGCAAAAGCCAGTATCGTTCATACCGATTTCAAGGAAAAAGCAGAACGGGCATACCTCAATTATGGACATACATTCGGACACGCACTTGAATCAATTGCAGGTCTGGGAACAATTACGCATGGAGAAGGCGTTGCTTGGGGAATGGGAAGGGCTTTGGACTTGTCAGTACGAACAGGAGCATGCACAAAGGAGTTTGCCAACAAAAACAAGCAGCTGCTTGCATCCTATGGCTACGACATGAATCCGATGCCTGCCGTTCTTGCAGGCTCCAGCTCCCTGTCTGCCATACAGGAAAAACTTCTTGCCGCAATGAAAAAAGACAAGAAAAACATTTCCACAGCCGCAGTACGGGTAACACTGCAGAAAGACTACTGCAATACATTCATGCAGGAAGTTTCCGACAATGATATTCTGGCGGTACTCAAATGAACAAGACAGACATCATTGCCAAGGAGCATTACTTCGACTGGGCAGCAACAGCACTTCAAGACAGCGAAATACTCACTGATGCGTTGAAGTATGCTGCAGATCATTGGGGAAACCCTTCAAGCATCCATGCGGCAGGTACAGATGCACACAAAGCCCTCAGTGAATGCAGAAAGCGATGTGCAGCCGTTCTTGGAGTTGCGGCTGACACCATTTTCTTTACTTCCGGGGGTACAGAAAGTGATCATATTCCATTGCTTTCTGTCTTAACGCGCCCTCAAAAAGGAAGCGTACTGTTAAGTGCCATCGAACATCCTGCACTGCGGGAAATGGCAAAAATGCTTTCAAATTGCGGATGGACAGTCATTACGGTAAAGCCAGACAAAAACGGCTTTATTTCTGCAAATGAAATTGTTTCAAAGATACAAGACGATACGGTTTTTGTTTCCGTCATGGCAGTAAACAATGAAACGGGAGCCGTTCAGCCCATCTACGAAATTGCCGATGCTCTTGCCACATTTGGCAAAGAAAAAAGAAAGCCATTTTTCCATGTTGACTGTGTACAGGCTGCAGGAAAAATTCCTCTTATACTTTCCCATCAGGGCATAGATTCCGCTGCACTGAGTGCACATAAAATAGGAGGTCCCCGAGGAATCGGCATTTTATACCTTGCAAAAGAAATTACATCGTTCCTGAGGGGCGGTGGACAAGAAAAGAATGTACGCAGCGGAACAGAAAATCTGTTTGGTGCGGCTGCATTTGCATCCTGCCTTGAAAAGTATTATATCAATGACAAAAACCAACACATGCTGGAACGGTACAACCTTCAAAAAGACTACACAAATGAGTTTATCGCTAGCCTAAAAGCTATTTCTGGCTGTGTATTGATTCCTCATGAACGGGGAGATAGCATTGCTAATGACCGTTTTTCACCATGGGTCGTACAAGCAGCTTTCCCCGGCATTCCAGGACAAGTAATGGAACGGGCATTAAGTGCAGAAGGCTTTTTCATTTCGACAGGGAGTGCCTGTTCAGCAGGACATCATGCACGTCCCATTTTGGACAGCATGAATGTCAGTGCTGCAGAAAAGGAAAGTGCCGTTCGATTCAGTTTTGGGGAGGCAACCACAAAAAAAGCTATGGAAGAGCTAGTGGAAGCTGTAAGCAAAATAGCCGAAAAGTTCAGACATTGATGGATAGATACAAAAAAAACGGTACTTTAGTCTCAACTGACTACTGTCAATTGACGGTTTCATCTACTGTCTATTGACGTTTTCGTCTATTGTCTATTGATCGTTTCGTCTACTGTCTATTGACGGTTTCGTCTACTGTCTATTGACGGTTTCGTCTACTGTCTATTGACGGTTTCGTCTACTGTCTATTGACGGTTTCGTCTACTGTCTATTGACGGTTTCGTCTACTGTCTATTGAC
>JAFVDR010000334.1 GCA_017476165.1 Treponema sp.
AGCAGTTAAATGAATTTGATCAGAAACTGCAGAGTTCTATGCAGGCTATTGCTGCAGATTACGAAACACGGGAATCAAAATTCCTTTCTGGTCTTGACAAGCAGCTTGATACATACAAGCACTCCATCGACTATAAGCTTGAAAAGTTGAATTCGACTGGAGCTGATGTAGACAAGCTTGAGCAGACCATGAAGGTGTTGCTGGAAAAGTCTCAGAAAAAAGTCGTTTCTGATTTTGAAAAATTTGAAACTGAAATTCTGGAAAAGGGCCAGAAGTTGAAGGACGACATTCAGATATTGCGGCTTGGTGTTGATGAGTTGAAAAAGACATCTCTTGCCAAGACAAGTGAAAATCTCAAACTGTTTGAAGAGTCTTTTGCAGCTGACCTCACAAAGCGACAGGATGATATTTCTCGCCAGCTTTCTGAGTGGCAGGATACCTTTGACAGTAAGCTTTCGGCATTTGAAGAAGAATATGAGGCCAATCGCCGCAAGATTGAAGTTGATTACGTGAACGACTTGAAGAATCGCATTGCTACTATTCAAGAAAAAACGGCTTTGCAGGAAAAAAACTTCATCTCTGCAATAAACTCGAATAATACTTCAATGCAGGAGCAGATTAACAACGTAGAAACAAACTTTAAGGATTTCATGAACCGCTTTAATGCTGAGCTTGAGAAAACAAAAACACAAGCTGAACGTGCTATGAAAACAGAAACTGAGAACTACAACAGAAAGATAACGGATCAGCTGAACAAAAATAAGGAACTGTTCTCGTCTCAGATGAGTGAACTGAAGCATTCTTACAATGAAAGTCAGAGTGAAAATGCAAAGGCTGTTAAATCTGCGGTAGAAGATTTTGCCAACTGGAAAAATAATTTGGAAAATCAGTTTGCAATGCTAACCGAAGACTTCAAGGCTCAGTTTGCTCAGTTTAAGGATAAGACTGTCCATGGAATTGAAGACTTGGAGCAGCGCTCATCCCTTTCAAATACTAAAATTGAAGCTGACATTTCTTCCCTTAAAGGAAAGACAGAAGAAGCTGTCAAGTATTATGATGAGGAGTCTCGCCATATTCTGCAGCAGGTGAAAAAGCAGTTTGACGATATGCTTTCCCGTACAAAGCAACTGGTTGATGAGCATACTCTTCAGACTGACAAGGACATCAAGGGCTTGCGTAAGGAATTTGCTGATCTTGAAACGGCAGACAGGGACAATTACCGCAGAATGATTGAAAACTTCAACAATGAAACAAATGCCTTGCAGAACAAGATTGATGCCATCAACAAAAGTATTGCAAATTTTACGACCCAAACAGGAGTCTTTGACAAGGCAAATGAGTTGAAAAACCAGCTTGATGATTCAATAGAAATTCTCCGCAATAAGATAAAGGAGATAGCTTCTTATGAAGCTAAAATTGACAGCATTACCAATGACATCCAAAAGGTGGAAGATTTGCATGATAATGTCAATGAGACCATCAGCAATTACAACAAGCAGGATTTGACACTTAAGAATCTGGATAAGAAATTTGCTCGACTTATGGAAGTAAGTTCTTCTATGGATCAGAAGATTGATAATCTTACCTCTCAGAGTGATGATCTTGTTAATATGCAGGCCACGGTGCGTAATTTCCAGCAATCCCTAGAGGACATTCAAAAGCAGTATGACCGCATAGAAAAGAAGGGCGAAACGGTTGATCAAGTTGCCAAGACTGTGGACAATGCTGTTGGACAAATAGGTGATCTTGAAAAGCGTTTGAAGCAGTGCAAGAATCAGATAACCAGCCTGCCTGATGAAATTAAGAAAATGCAGGATAATGTTGACAACATCATGAGTAACAATGAGGCAATCAATGATGCCGTCGATAAGCTTACGAGTTTGCAGAAGATTATCTCGGACACTGACAAGAAGATAAAGCAGGTGAATGCTGTCCGCGACAAGTTTGTCAAGAGTGAAGAACATCTTCAGCAAATGTCAGATGATGCAACTGACAGAATTCAAAAGGTTGCAGAGAGTGCAGAAGACAGGATTCAGAAGCTGTCAGAAGCCGCTGATGGACAGTTGCGTACTTTGCAGACCATTGCAAAATCATCTTCTTCGTCAGGAAGAAGAACTTCTGCAAGTTCAAAGAATCGTTCTGTAACACCTGAGAAAAAGGATTCCGTGCATGATTTGAAAGTGATGGGATGGACGGATGACCAGATTGCAAATAGCCTTGGGTTATCTGTCAGTGAAGTCAAGCTTATTCTTCAAATGCAGGGGCTTGAAAACGAGGATGATGACGATTAATGAGATGAACTTCTAGAGTTGCGGTGTAAAAACAAAAAAGACCACATTGTTGCAATGCAATGCGGTCTTTTTTTTGTTGTATTGCTATCTTTCTAGCAGGCAGACGGCATAGGCTTTTACGGCTTCACCGTTTCCTACTGCATCTAATTTTTCATTTGTCTTTGCTTTTACAAAAATATGGCTAGTTGGAACTTGCAAAATGGAAGCAATGGAGTCTATGACTTTCTGTCTCCACGGCAGGAATTTGGGACGTTCAACTTCTACAACGCAATCTACATTTATTAAATGCCATCCGCTTTTTTGGATGTCTTTCCATACCGTTCGCAATAAGTCGGCAGAATGGGCATCTTTCCACGTTTTGTCTTCTGGTGGAAAATATGAACCTATGTCTCCCATTCCACTCGCTCCCAAAAGGGCATCTGTAATGGCATGGAGCAAAACGTCTCCATCTGAATGTCCAAGTTCTCCTTTTTCTGCAGGAATGGCTATTCCTCCAAGAAAAAAAGTTCTGCCTTCAACCAGTTTATGTAAATCAGTTCCAATTCCAATGTGCGTTATATGGCAATTTGTCTCGTCTTGAGAAATCATTTCCAGGCTTAAATCCTTTGCGTATGTAATTTTTTTGTTTTGTATGTCTCCCTGTACAACATGTACTCTTCTGTTTCCTGTTACATCAGGATATGCATCCCAGATTTCTGTGTCGTCAGTAAATTCTTTGTTTAAAAGTCTTGCTTGCCTATGGCATTCCATTAACGGTGCAAATAAAAATCCTTGAGGTGTCTGTACCGCTGCAATAGTACTTCGCTGTAAATGCGTCTGTATAGTGCCGTCTTCAGCTACAACTTTTTGCGTGTCTACGGCAGGAATGGACGGAACAGCTGCCCCATAAGATTGTGTGCATGCTATCGTATCTGTTATGATTTTTTCCGAAACAAAAGGCCGAGCCGCATCGTGAATCAGCACGATGGCCTGTTCTTTTTCATCTGCCGAAAAATCGACCATGAGTGTCTGAATGTATTCCAATGCATTGTATACCGATGCCTGTCTGGAATTTCCTCCGGACACAAATGAAAAAGGTATGTGGGCTAAAAGTCGTGAAACATCTGTGTCTTTCAGGAGGGCTGCTTTTGCTGCACATTCATCATCTTTTGGAATCGTTATGATGATGTGTGAAAACTGTTGATCATGTTCGGTTGCTGCAAGAAATGCTTTTGCAGATTGAGAAAGGACAGTTCCCTGTCCCAGCTCAATGTATTCCTTTTTTTTCCCCAGACCCATCCGCGTGGATGAACCTGCTGCGGCTAATATTAAAAACAGTTTACTCTTCGTCATCCATGTCATCGCTGTCGTCTGAATCATCCGCATCATCAGCTTCATCTACATCATCTTCGGAATCATCATCAACATCTTTTTCGTTGCTGTCCATTTCTTCGTCAAAGTCTTCGTCATCTTCATCATCGTCATAGGAAGGAGACTTCTTTTCCGTTCGAATGCCAATCGGCTCCAGCTTTGCATGAAGCATTACTTCTACTTCCTTTGACGAAATGCCGAAAGCTTCTGCAATTTCATCTTCAAGCAGTTTTTTTGCATTGTCATACAGCTTTCGTTCAAGAATAGGAAGCTCCTTTACTTTTGATCTGTGGTACAGGCAGCGTACAATGGAAGCGATATCTTCAATTGTTCCTTTTTTCAGCAGTTCAAGGTTTTGCTGATAGCGGAGTTTCCAGTCTGATGTAGGAGGTTCAAAGTCCTCGCTTATCATGTCCAATGCTTTTTGTGCTTCATCTTTCGAAACAATGGAACGGATGCCCAAGCCTTCAGCCTTTTCAATAGGCACCATAATATACATGTCTGAAACTTCAAGGTAAATCTTGTAGTAATATACGAGCTGGTCTTTAAATTCTTTCTTAAAGATTTCAGTAATTTTTCCAACACCCTGGCTTGGATAAACGATTTTCTGATTAATTGTAAATTCTGTCTTTGGTTTAGCCATAGAAACATATTATATCAAAATAATGTAAAAAATTCAATGTTTAATGTTGCAGGAAACAAAAAAGGAACATGTTTTGGTTCATCCAAGCACATGTTCCTGTCATTATCAAAGTGTTTTTGTGTTAGTTTGCAGGGAAAAGCTTTCTAAAGTCAACAAGAACCAGCTTGCTGTCTCTTGCAGAATCGATGTCAGTCAATTTGTTCAAGTTGCGATAAAAATTGATTAACGGTTCTGTCTGGCTGCGATATACTTCAAGCCTGTTTGTGATTGATTCAAGTTTGTCATCATCACGAGTGTAGAGTTCTCCTCCGCAGTTGTCACATTTTCCTTCAACCTTTGGTGGTCTAAACTTTACGTTGAAGTTTGTTCCGCAACTCTTGCAAACTCGGCGGTTGCTCAAGCGGGCAATAATCAGCTCGTTGTCTACTTCAAAGTTGACAACTTTGACATTTGGGCAGATTTTTTCCAAAGCTTCGGCCTGTGGAATTGTCCGTGGAAAACCGTCAAGGATAAATCCTTTCTTGCAGTCGTCCTGCTTTAACCTGTCAGCTACCAGTTCGCATGTAATGTCATCGCTTACCAGTCCACCTGCATCAATGATGCTTTTTACCTTTACACCGAGAGGTGTCTGATTTTTGATGGCAGCACGGAAAATATCACCAGTGGAAATGTGTGGAATGCCGTATTCTGTTGCTACGTCTCCTGCCAGGGTTCCTTTGCCTGCTCCCGGTGGGCCTAAAAATATAAAGTTCATGAAAGTCCTCCTACATGTATTGCATTGAACATCGTGTACTGTCAAAACAGTTTTTTATGTTCAATGTAGCTATTTTATATCAGTTTTATGAAACCGACAAGTGACAAATATGTTTTCTGTATGCCACGTGAACAGTTTTTTTCTGGCTTCTTTTAAAAGAATGTCCGTAATTGTCTGCACGCCGTCATCTCCGAGTGCTGAATGCATTTTCTGACCGTATGAAGATGTTTTTGAAAACCATTTTTCAATGTCAAATTCCGTTATATACCGCTTTTCTTCCAGCGTGCTTTTTTGCATGTCTATGTCAAGATTCTGTTTTTGAAACTGTTCCTGAATGGTCTGGGCATCCCAGTTGAACAATGGATTCTGCGTGTCAGAAAAGAACTGTTTTTCTGCAGCATGCATGCTGTCAATAAGGCGAGCCGTCTGCGCGTCTGCCATTTCATGGGAAAAAATCTGAGAACTTATGATGTCGCTCATTTTCTGCCCGTGGCAAGGAATTCTTTGTGAAATAATGATGGCTGCATGTTCATCGAGCAGGGCGGGTTCATCCTTTTCAAGAGGATCATCTTCTTGAAATGCAATGTCCTTGCCTGTTTTTTTCTTGCCACAGAATGCATTTTTGAATGCCGCAGCTGCCATGGCTATGTCATCGGTGCTTGCAAATATGTCTCTGAAAAACATTCGGTCAAAGACAACGTCTGCAAAAGAATGCACTGTTTCCCTGAATCCTTCAAAATCATGTTTTCCTGTCTGTTTTACTGCAAGCAACGG
>JAFVDR010000335.1 GCA_017476165.1 Treponema sp.
CTCCTGAAACTGTTCCTGTACGAGTAAACTGTAATGGCTGGAACAAGAAAAGAACAATGCTCGTTTTGAATGGGACCATGCACGGTTCGCATACTTCGGGGGATGCACGGCAAACATAAGGAGGAACACTCCTCCAGCATGTACAAATATTTCGAGCTTCCCCTAAATCATTCAACCCATTCACCGTGCATTTAAAAGGGATAATTTCAATGTTTCAGGAAAGCAGTTTTCCAGACTCCGTTGGTTTGGGCGTTCCGATTCTGCTGCCGAAAAAAAGTTATTAAATCCGAAAAATGTGATATAATGCATTCATGAATCAGGAGACCTTTATCGATGCTGAATATTAAGGACGAAAAAGAAAGACGCGGCGGGAAGAATTTGTTCTTTGCAAAGGCTTTTTTGAAGTTAAGGGGTGTGGGCACACTCCATAGGGCGACAAACCTTTGGATGTTGCAAAAATTATAAAGATATAGGGTTATAAATTGTGGAAAAAAAATCAAAGGGGCTTTTCAATCGTTCTGATAATCTATCTTGTTTGCTTTGCATTCAGGATTTTTGAATATTTTGTTTTGCACACGGACAGAACCTGGGGTGGGGAGGCGGTTGTCCATAAATTGGTTGGAATTTTTATTCTTTTTGCTGCTGTACGGATGCTAAAATTTAGCGCAGCGGACACAGGTTTTTCAAATAAAAAGGCGGCAGGCAATGTGTTAAGGGGACTTGTGCTTGGGCTCTGCACTTTTGCCGTAGCCTACACGGTGGAATCCCTTATAATTGTTAACCGCGGTAATTTTGAATCGCTGAAGATTTATGTAAGTACCTATGCTGTTGGGCAGAATATCGGGCAGCGGACACAGGCTTTGTTTTTTATGATATGCATTGCAGGCAACATAATAAACGTTGTCATGGAAGAGGGGATTTTCAGGGGGCTTTTTGGTAAGATACTCGGGCAAAAATACAGCTTTATAGTCTCTGCTCTAATCGCTTCCGCCTTGTTTGGATTTTGGCACATTGTCGGACCAGTGCGCAATTATTTTGATGGGGAAAGTAGTACTGACTGAATGATTGCAAATGCCGTGATGCTGATTTTTACATCTGCTCTTGTCGGCTTTAAGTTTGCCCTTATTACAAAAATGACTGGCAACATCTTTATGGCTATGGGAGATCACTTTGTAAACAATACGATTGTAAACCTTCTGCACTTGCTTTCGGAAAGCGGGGCTGATGAGCTGATGTCAGTGCGCGTGGCAATTGCCCAGACACTTTCATTTTGTGGTTCAGGACAAAGACAACGGTTCAAAAGCAAAGCTAATTTAGTGTACTCTTTTTTTCATGCGGCTGCAAGGTAGAAGGGCTGAAAGGAGAAGAAGTAGGCTTTTTGCCCTTGTGTTCAGGATCCGGAAGCTACGCTTCATAAAAAGGAATGCCTGTTCTTCGCTTTTGCTACTGGGGTAAAAAAATGTGTTGCATGTCCTTCTGTATTAGATAAACTTCTTGAGCCTCCGAAAGCAGAGAAAACTTCAAATACGACCAATTATAGAAATCCTGTTTCAGTTGATGAAAAAGGTATTATAAGAGATAAACAGAGTTGTCTTTAATGAGCTGTGCAGTGATATTACTGAAAAAATCCCTGTTTTTATCCAAATTCTATTGACAAATTCACGTAATAAAGGGAAATTAAACGTTACATATAATAATATTACAGGAGTTGTACATACAGTGAACGGCAGTACAGTTTCTATTGAGAATGTTTCAAAGCACTTTGGAGATTTCCATGCTCTTGACAACATCAATTTTACGATTAAGCAGGGAGAATTCTTTTCTCTGCTAGGACCTTCTGGATGCGGAAAGACCACATTGCTCCGCATAATCGCTGGATTTGAATTCCCTGATGAAGGTGCAGTTCTTTTTGATGATAAGAATATCGTACAGCTCCCGCCAAACAGACGCCAGAGCAATACTGTATTTCAAAATTATGCACTTTTCCCTCACATGACCGTGTATGATAACGTAGCTTTTCCGCTTAAGCTGAAAAAAATGGATAAAAAGGCTATAGACGAAAAGGTTCGCGAATATCTGCACCTTGTGCAGCTGGATGAGCACATGTTCAAAAAGCCGAATCAGCTTTCTGGTGGACAGCGGCAGCGCGTGTCCATAGCTCGTGCCCTCATTAATGAGCCAAAAGTGTTGCTTTTGGACGAACCTCTTTCTGCTCTTGATGCAAAACTTCGTTCGAGCCTTTTGCTTGACCTTGATGCCCTTCATGACAAGATTGGCATTACATTTATATTTGTTACTCATGACCAGAGCGAAGCCCTTGCCGTAAGCGACAGGATTGCTGTCATGAACAAGGGGCATGTCTTGCAGATTGGCACGCCTTTTGAAATCTATGAAAGCCCTGCCACTCAGTTTGTCGCCCAGTTTATAGGTGATACAAACTTGTTTGAAAGTACCGTAGTTGAGTGCGAGCCCCATCAGACTCCTGGCAAGGATCCAGACTTTATGGTAACGCTGCATACGCCGGCATTGGGAATGCAGGCTCAGCTTACCGGCGAAACAGCCGCTACTCGCGAAGAAGACAAGAACATTCTTGTTACTGATTACGAGCACACCGACAAAGGACAGAAAGTTGCCTTTACCATACGTCCTGAAAAAATCCGCATAACCACAGAGGAGCCGAACATCAACGGACGCAAGGACATAAACGTATTCAAAGGCATTGTTGAAGAGCCTGTATATACAGGATTCCAGTCCAAGTTCTATGTGCGCCTCGAAAACGGTACTATTGTAAAGGTGTTCAAGCAGCACACGAATTATCTTGATGACGGTCCTGAAATTCAGTGGAAAGATACTGTGTATATTTCATGGTCAGCAGAAGACGGCTATATTGTCGAGGACATTCAGAAATGACGAAAGAAACTTCTACATTCAAGAAGGCAAATCCTGGACCGCTGTATGCATGGCCCATGGGCTTGTGGTTTACGCTGTTTTTTGTAGCTCCGCTCCTTATCATTGTTGCGTATTCGTTCATGAAACGCGATGTATACGGCGGTGTCCTCATGGAATTCAGCTTGAAGGCGTATTCCCAGATGTTCACGAAGGCATACGGACTTATTGTCTGGAGGACATTGTGGATTTCCGTCATTTCAACGGCCATTACAATTCTTATTGCCCTGCCGTGTGGCTATGCAATGGCTCGCAGCAAGCATCAGACCTTCCTTCTGATTCTGATTATCGTGCCATTCCTTACCAATTCGCTTATCCGCATTTTTGCGTGGATAACGATTCTTGGCGATAACGGAATGCTGAATTCAGTGCTCAAAATGCTGTTCAACCTGTTTCACCACGTCATTCTGCATGATGAATCTTCCTTTGTTCCCCATAAATTCATGTTTACGCAGAACGCTGTAATCCTTGTGAGCATATACATGTACCTGCCGTATGCGATTCTGCCTGTGTTTACGGCCGTGGACCGCTTTGACTTTTCGTTGCTGGAAGCTGCGCGCGACTTGGGAGCAAACAAGCCTCAGGCAATGCTTAAGGTTCTTATTCCCGGCATAAAGAGCGGAATTGTCAGTGCACTGATTTTTACGTTCATCCCTATATTCGGTTCGTACACCGTTCCTCAGCTTGTGGGTGGCAAGGACAGCTATATGCTGGGAACCCTGATTGTTGATCAGGTGCAGAAAGTCCGCAACTGGCCGCTGGCATCTGCGTTCAGCATGATGATAACGATATTGAGTATGGGCGGCATCATGTGGATGCTTGTTTCAAACAAGAGAGAGGCAAACCTCAAAAAGCTGTCTAATAAAGAAGATACAACTACAAGCCTTGCCGCTTCTTTAGGAGGCACGAAATGAAAGTAAACAATCCGTTTGACCTGTTCTTGAAAAGAAAAGTAACTACAGAGCCTATACGTCATGCAAAGCGTCAGTGGAAAAGGTTCAACAGGAATGTGAGCTTTTCAAACACGATGCTGTTTTTGACAGTTGTGTTTCTGTTTATACCGCTGTTTGTCATAACCTTTTACTCTTTTAACAAGTCCAAGGATACGACTTTCACCGGTGTGTCGCTCATTTGGTATCAAAAGCTATTTTTGAATTCTGGTGATTTATGGAATTCCCTGTTCAAGAGCTTTATCATTGCATTTTCATCAGCCTTTGTGGCAACAATACTGGGTTCTCTTGCCGCAATTGGAGTGCACTGGTATAAATTTATTGGAAAGTCTTACATTCAAACGACCAGCTTTCTGCCAATGGTTCTGCCAGAAGTCATCATGGGTGTTTCACTGCTCATCTTTTTTAACGGCATCCACATGTCGCTGGGCTTGTTTACAATCTTCATTGCCCATACGACTTTCTGTCTGCCGTTTGTGTATCTTATGGTAAGTGCGCGCATAGACGAGTTTGACTATTCTATCATTGAAGCCAGCCACGATTTGGGGGCAAATGAAAAGCAGACGCTGTTCTACGTTATCATTCCTGCAATTATGCCCGGCATCATTTCCGGCTTTATGATGAGCGTAACGATGTCTCTTGAAGATTATGTCATTACATCATTGGTAAGTGGCCCGGGAAGCACGACGCTGCCTATCTATGTCTATTCCATGATTCGTTTTGGCGTAAGCCCTGTCATTAATTCTCTGTCATTTGTTATTATTCTTGCAATCTGTTTTATGACGATACTGCTCCGCAAAGGCTTGAAAGGCTTTGCTGCATCTCGTTAATGGAGGATATGGTTATGAAGAAAAATTGTGCTGCAATGCTGGCAGCTGTTCTTGCCGGTGCAAGTGTTCTTTTTGGTTTTGTTTCCTGCGGAAACAAGGATGGAAAGTCTGGTTCTTCTGAAAAGGTGTTGTATCTGTACAACTGGACTTATTATACTCCAGACGAAGTGCTTGCTCAGTTTGAAAAGGAATTCGACTGCAAGGTAAAGGTTGACAGCTATGCTTCCAACGAAGAGATGTACGCAAAGATAAGGGGCGGGGCAAAGGGATATGACATTGTTGTTCCTTCCCAGGACTTCTGTTCCATCATGATAAAGCAGGGAATGTTCCGCGAGATTGACCAGAGCAAGCTGACCAACAGGAACCACATCAATCCCGTTGTGCTGCAGAAGGCAACCTACGACCCCGACATGAAGTACTGCGTGCCGTATTACTTTGGGGCGGCGGGCATTTCCGTGAACAAGACCAAGGTTTCCGGAGATTACGAGCGTTCGTGGGGCATCTTTGCCGACAAGCGTTTTGCAGGCCACGCCACCATGATGGACGACATGAGGGAAGTCATGGGGGATGCTCTCGTTCACCTTGGATACGATGTAAACTCTCTTGACGATGCCGAGCTTAAGGCTGCCAGGGACTTGATAGAAAATGAGTGGAAGCCGAATCTCGTCAAGTTTGACGCGGAAGGGTTCGGCAAGTCTTTTGCTTCCGGGGATTTCTGGCTTTGCCAGGGCTATGCCGAAGTCATTTATGGCGAGGTTTCTGAGGAAAAGCAGGATGAGACGATAGACTTCTTTATTCCGGAAGAGGGTGGCCCTGGTTACCTTGACAGCATGTGCATATTAAAGACTGCACCCCACTATGAGCTTGCAAATGAATTCATTAATTTCATACACAGACCAGAGGTTTATGCAAAGTTCCTTGACGCATTCCGTTTTCCTTGCTTTGTAAACATGGATGCCGAGCAATTCATGACAACAAAGCCCATGTACGAGGCTTCTCAGATGAACAACTGCGTTCTTAAGGAAGATGTTGGTGAAGGTCTTGATAAGTTTAACGAGCTGTGGCAGGAAATCCGCTTCGGGGACTAAAACTTAATTTTATATAATGAACAAGCCTGTCAGCGATTGCTGGCAGGCTTGTTTTAGTATAGAAATCTATTACCAATCAGAAGAAGATGTTATTTGCTTCTGTATAGCTTCCGATATGCTTTCCAGATGTAATTCTAATTCTTTTTTTACAATATCGCTTGAGTCTGTATAATGTGTTTCTGCATTTCGTGTCATCAAAGATCCCATTGTGCCACCCCAAAATGCTCCTTTCTTAGACTTATCTACTTGATATACTTTAGATTCAATGACAATTCTAATTTTTTGGTCTTTTGTAGCGAGTGATACAAAAACCGGAACTTCATAATTTACCATTTTTTTTGAGAAGCAATAATTATACTTTCCAGAGATTGTTGCTTTTTCTTCGTTAGAAGATTCCTTATTCGATTCTGGATAATTAAAGATTTGAAGAAATGAAGAATCCAGTAAATAAAAAAGTTCGTCCTTGGTTTCACCCTGAACGTTTATAATTTTTTCAAAAGAAACCGTCTGGTCCGACTCTTTCTTTTTAGCAAAAGCACAACTTATGGCTAAAAGAAAACATGTTCCTATAACAATAATTTTTTTCATAAAATATCTCCTTATGTTCTATTAATTTTTAGTTTACAGGTTTAGAATTTTAGAATGTCCAGCTGACACCTACAGTTGGAATAAAAATGAATTTGCCATTCATCTTCCATGAAAGGTTTGAAGATTCTCCTAAAATTGATGCGGTGCCATCAACTTTTCCTCCGAGAATCCATCTGCCGCCAAGACTTCCGAAAAGACCGAAACATTTTGTAAAACGGAATACTCCGGTAAGGTCTGCTCCCACACTATAAGTAAGGAAGTTTTCCTTTATATCAAGTTTGAATGTCTGCTTTATGCCGTCTATTCTTAGGTTGTCAGTGTACTTGTACATAGAATAATCAAAGCCAAACATTGCAAAAAGCCCCATTGTAACTCGTTCTGAACGTACAAAAGAATATCCTACCCCAAAATCTCCTAATATATTTCCGCCTTTTCGAATTCCTTCATCATCGGTAATTGCGTATCCCAATCCTAAATCTGATTTAAAGGAAATCCCCACAGGAACGTTTACAAGCATAAACGTAAGGTCATAGTCTGACTCAAACTGCCATGTATCTATATCTGTCATGGCTAAGCCTTCCATCTTGCCATTTTTTGCGTGCAGTCTTGAGTATGGCAGGGTAAGCCCCGTTCCGATTGTAAACTGCCAGTCTGAGGCATAAGTACACAAAGTTGTTATGAATGCAATAGAAAAAGCTATGATTATTTTTCGCATAGTTTTTATACCTCCAGTATTCGTAGATAAAGTATTTCAGATAATTTAATAATATCACTAGATTCTTTAAA
>JAFVDR010000336.1 GCA_017476165.1 Treponema sp.
AAGAGGATTGTAATAGCCCCTGCTTGATTTGAGGATTTTTCCTTTTATGGCGCAGTCTCGAATAATGCCGTCATCGCATTCAACTTCAAAAATGTTTTTTGTACCGTTCAGTATTAAGCCTTGCATATGCGTGCCTTGAATTTTCCAGCAAAACGAGATATCTGTCAAGGGGTAATTTTCACCATTCAACATTAGTGCTTACATGCTCGCCTTTTCGTGCCAGCACTGTGCAATTCTTTTTGTTTGCAGAAAACGTAAAAACGACATGATTTTTGGTGTTATTTTTACAGGCTGTCATGTAGAGACTTCCCATGAGTGCGAAGGAGAGAGGAAAGGCGAGTTGCAGAGGTTGCCACTCATTTGATATACCTGCGTTAAAATGTTTTTTGTGCTTTTGTATTGACATGAAATCTTTTTTACTGTATAAAATGCAACTGTGTTGCAAAAGTTATATCACACCAAAACAACGGAATTGATTTCACTGTTCATGCAGACAAAAATGGAATGCGGATTTACGGCAGGAGAGTTGTCTGCGTTTTTAAAAGAACATGGTGTGAACGTAAACAAAACAACTGTGTACAGGAATCTTGACAAGATGACTGAAAATGGCACACTTTTGAAACACAAATCTGTCGTTTCAGATGGATTTGTGTATCAGTCCGCAAAAGAAAAAAACAACTGCGAAGAACACATTCATTTTCACTGTTGCAATTGCGGAGCTGTCATTCATCTTTCTGATGAACGGACTTCGGAATACTTGAAGTCCATTTCACGTGAGTTAGGTCTGCAAATAAACCTAAGCCTTTCTTCTCTCAATGGAGTGTGCCCTAAATGCAGGACGTAAAGATGAAACTCAAGACTGCGTTTGCCGTCTTGTTCATGACATGTACTCTTTACTCTGTGCTTTACATTTCCCATGAAAGTCATCATGAGTGCTCTGGCGAAGATTGTCCTGTCTGTCTTGTCATTGCTATTTCCATGCAGAATATGAAGCTTTCTGGCATAGCACTTGTTGTGTCTGCCATCTTGTTTTCTTATGCGTTTAAAGGAAACTGTTTTTTTTCTTCTATATATTTATCTATCTTTACTTGTGAAACCCTCATTTCAAAAAAAATACGCTTGAATGATTAACATTCCTTAATCCTTTGCTCGGAGAGAACGGACATAGAGGAATGAATGAAATGAACAAAAAACCAGTGACTCTCATTACGGGATATTTGGGTTCCGGTAAGACGACTCTTTTGAATGAGCTGCTCCGCCAGGAAAAGCGAAAGGTTGCACTTATTGTGAACGATATGGGCAGCATCAACATTGATGCCGCCATCATAAAGAAAAATGGTTCTTCTGTAGCTCAGAGCGAGATGTACGAAATGCAAAATGGATGCATTTGCTGTACCTTGCGCGAAGAATTTATTCATCAGGTAGAAAAGATTTCTGACAATGATGCTATCGAAACAGTCTTTGTGGAAGCATCTGGCATTAGTGATCCGGGAGCAATCGCGGCATCGTTTCTTGCATTTGAAGAAGACAATTCTGATACTAATGTATATCTTTCAAACATTGTCACTGTTGTGGATGCAGACCGCATTTATCGTGAATTCTTGACTGATTTGCAGAACTATGATGAAAAGGATGAAAATGATCTAACATCAAATGATGTTACGACGCTCATAGTTGATCAGATAGAGTTTTGCAATGCCATTGTCTTGAACAAGATTGATTTGCTTGACGAACAGCAGCTTGCACAAGTCATTGCCATTATCCGCGATTTTCAGCCGAAAGCAGAAATTATTACGACTACGCAGGGAAGGGTTGAAATTGACCGCATAACGTCTACTCAGAAATTCAACTATGACATGGTGGATTCTTCGTCTGCCATTCAAAAGGCAATTAATTCTCTGTCCGATGAAAACCGTGGTTTTACGGATGAATACGGCATTTCCAGCTTTGCATACGAATACAGAAACCCTTTTGATGAAGAAAAATTCTTAAACTTTATCAATGAAGACTTTCCGAAAGAATTGATTCGGACCAAGGGATACATTTGGTTTAAGGATAGACCACGGGATGTGCTTTTGTTTGAACAGGCAGGAAGAAACATGTCTGTTATGGCGGTCGCAGTATGGGTTGCTGCTTTGGATAAAGAAGCTCAAAAGGAATGTCTTGAAGAGGATGAATATCTAAGAGAGAATTGGGATCCTGAGTATGGGGACAGAAGGAATCAGATTGTCTTCATTGGAAAAAACTATGACAGGGCAAAAATTGTTTCAAGACTTGAACAGTGCCTTGCTTAATGAATTATATTGTATAGAGAGGATTAATTATATGAGAAAGATAATGAAATTGTTTGTTTGTGTACTGCTTGCGTGTGCATCGGCATGTGCATTTGCTGCAAAAAAATCAATTGTGTGTGTTACATATCCTGAATATGACTGGGTACTGAACATTCTTGGAAACAGAGCTTCTGCATTTTCTGTAACATTGCTGCAAAAAAATGGAACGGATTTGCACAGCTATCAACCTTCTGCCAAGGACATTGCAAAACTCTCTACTTGTAACATGCTCGTGTATGTAGGCGGAGAAAGCGATGAATGGGTTGAAAAAGCAGTTTCTAACTCAAAGAATAAAAACATGACTGTTGTAAACCTGATTGAAGTGCTCGGAAGCAGGGTGCTTGAGGAAGAAATTATTGAAGGCATGGAAACAGGGCATCGTCATGAAGAAGGCCATCATCACGAGGATGACCATGATGAAGATGGGGAAGAAACTGAATATGATGAACATGTGTGGCTTTCAATAAAGAATGCCGTTGTGCTTACGGAACACCTTTCTGAAAAAATTCAGGCACTCGATTCTGCAAATGCAAGGGTTTACAAAGATAATGCTGCATCGTACATAGCACAGCTTTCGGCTCTTGACTCAGAATATGAAAAAACTGTTGCTTCTGCACGCAAAAAGACTGTCCTGTTTGGAGATCGTTTCCCGTTCCGTTATCTTACCGATGATTATGGGCTTACCTATTATGCAGCATTTGTCGGATGCAGTGCAGAATCTGAGGCCAGCTTTGAAACGGTTTTGTTCCTTGCAAAGAAAGTTGACGAACTCGGCCTTTCTTCTGTATTAACTATAGAAAAGAGTGACAAAAAGATTGCAAAAACAGTTGTTGCAAATACAAAGAATAAAAATCAGGATATTCTTGAAATGGATTCATTGCAGTCTGTAACGCAGAAAGAAATAAATTCTGGCAGAACATATCTTTCTGCAATGAAAAATAATCTTGAAGTGCTAAAGAAAGCTCTCAGATAAAAATATCTTTACAACACGGAATTCAGTATGGTTCTTTTGGAATGCAAACAGCTTTGCGTAGGGTACGGTTCTAGAATCGTGCAGGGAAATTTGAATTTTTCAATAGAGAAGGGCGACTATTTTTTCATAATAGGTGAAAACGGCAGCGGAAAGTCCACGTTGATGAAGACCATGTTGGAATTCATTAAGCCGTTGGCTGGAATCATTGAATATTCCTCTGAATGGAATAGAAAAAAAATAGGATACCTCCCTCAGTCAAGTGAAATTCAAAAAACGTTCCCTGCAACGGTATGGGAAATTGTCCGTTCCGGATGTCAGTCTAGTCTCGGTCTTTTTCCGTTTTACGGGAGAGCGGCAGAGTCAAAAGCCATGATTAATATGGAAAGACTGGGAATTCAAAACTTTGCAAAGAAAGGTTTCAAAGAACTGTCTGGCGGTCAGCAGCAAAGGGTGCTTCTTGCACGGGCTTTGTGTGCTGCCAGTTCCGTGCTTGTTCTTGATGAACCTGCCAAAGGTTTTGATGCAGACATTACACAAACAATGTATTCGCTTGTTAAAGAACTGAATGATCATGGCATGACTGTCATTACAATCAGCCATGATCTTGATGCTGCATCAAAATATGGAAACAAAATCCTCACACTGGGAAAGACATGGAAATTTGAAGTGAATGGAGATGCAAGATGATTGAATTGATTGAAACCATACGGACGTATTTTGGTTTTTCTTTTGTCCGCTATGCTTTTTTTACCGGTACAATGATTGCCCTTGCCTCTTCTTTGCTGGGAGTTACCCTTGTCCTCAAACGGTTTTCATATATTGGAGACGGGCTTTCCCACACAGCTTTTGGTGCAATGGCTGTTGCTTCTGTTCTAAAGCTTACAAACAATACTCTCTTTGTTCTTCCCGTAACGGTTTTGTGTGCAATTTTGATTCTATGCACAAAGGAAAGTTCAAAGATAAAAGGTGATGCCAGTGTTGCGATGATTTCAGTAGGGGCGTTGGCATTCGGATATTTTATAATGAATATTTTTTCGCCTCCGGCAAACCTTTCTGGTGATGTGTGTACAACTCTTTTCGGTTCAACATTGATTCTTACATTATCAAAAACCGACATGATTGTTTCTATTTCCTTTTCGATTTTGGTAATCTTGTTTTTCATTTTCTTTTACAATAGAATCTTTGCCATTACCTTTGATGAAGATTTTGCATTTGCATGTGGAACAAAAACACGTTTTTTGAATGTCATGCTGGCAGCCGTCATTGCAGTTATCATTGTGCTTGCAATGAATCTTGTGGGCTCTCTTTTAATTTCTGCCCTTATCATCTTCCCTTCTGTTTCTGCAATGTTGCTTTTTAAGAGCTTTAGGAATGTAATAGTTTCTTCCTGTTCCATATCAGTATTTGGGGCTATTACTGGTATTCTTGCATCAATAGTAGCAGGAACACCCGTTGGCTCTACGATTGTCATCATTGACATTTTCATTTTTGTGATTTGTAAATTGCTTTCTGCCGTAATTAATAGATGAGTGTTGTGTGTATTCCTCATCTGCTGCAGAAAGCTTTTTTCTTTTGTCTATTCTTCTTTGACGCGTTTTCCCGTTATGTGTTCAATTGTAAATGCAAGACATTGAACCCGTGACAGAGCAGCGTCAAGTTCTTTTTTCAGATATGCTTCATCATCAGTAAACTTTCGTACAAGGTCTGTACAAATTTCTTCTGCTTTCTTTATGTCGGTGACCAAAGTGATTCTTCCGAATGCAACAACGCTTTTTATGTTCATTGCCCATTCTCCCTCGTTGGCATATCCTTTATCATAAACACAAAAACATGCTTTGTCACAGTTCTTTATGGCATCGATTTTATGTCCCGTTTTTGCCCCATGGAAATATATTTTTCCGTCTTTTTCATTGTAAAAGTGTGTAAGGGGAATGCAGTAGGGGTATCCTTCGTCGCCAATCAGCGAAAGAACTCCTCGGGGTTCATTCTTTAAAATTGAAATGCATTCTTCGTGCTGCAGTTGCTGTTTGAATCTTCTCATTTGCCTAAACATAATCGCTCCATTAGGTATGTCCTTGAACCTGTTTCAAAAGGTTGTTACTTTTGAAACTGCCTTTATTGTATGGCAACACTCAGTATATCGATTCTATTGGCTCTGTGCAAAGGGGGAAAAAAATATTTTATAAACCTATTGACAGAGTATGTAATGTGATGTATATTGAACCTATAAGATTAGTAGGAATAACCTAATGCTGTAAGGAGGTACAAAATGGAAATTTATTTTGAAAAACTTGTCCGTGAAAATTTCCGCAACGGACGGATGTGCCTCTGCTGTCTTTCTTGTGTACGCTGAATTTTTTCTTTCAGCAAAAATCTTTTTTTTAACATTACGAAATAATCTTGCGGCGTTAAAGCTCTTGAATGCAATTGAATGTCCTCTTGGGGAGGTAGTGTGTCTGTCAGGCACCTTGTAGAACTGCTTGTGGGTTTGTTGTATGCAAGAGTCTATTGTAAGTGATCTCGAAAAACATCAGTTTCTCGAAGTGTTTTGTTGATATATAAGAATATTGTCATATACGAATATTGACATATAAGGAGACTATTATGGCTAATTATAAATTTGAGACTTTACAGCTTCATTTTGGACAGGAAAGTGCAGATTCCGCTACGGACTCACGTGCAGTTCCTATTTATCAGACAACATCATATGTGTTCCATAACAGTAAGCATGCCGCTGATAGATTTGGACTTGCTGATGCAGGAAACATTTATGGTCGCTTGACAAACACGACGCAAGATGTGTTTGAAAAAAGAATTGCAGCATTGGAAGGTGGTTCTGCTGCTCTTGCCGTTGCATCGGGTGCTGCTGCAATTACGTACACGATTCAAGCTTTGGCTGCAAACGGTGGACACATTGTTGCCCAAAAAACAATTTATGGAGGAAGTTACAATCTGCTTAGTCATACCCTTCCTCAATACGGCATTGAAACAACGTTTGTAGATGCTCATGATGTAAACGAAATTGAGCGGGCGATAAAAGCAAATACCAGGGCAATCTATCTTGAAACATTAGGAAATCCTAATTCTGATATTCCAGACATAGATGAGATTGCAAACCTTGCTCACAAGTATGGGCTGCCACTTGTTATAGACAATACGTTTGGCACTCCGTATCTTATCCGTCCAATTGAGCATGGTGCAGACATCGTTGTTCATTCTGTAACAAAATTCATTGGCGGGCATGGAACTACACTTGGCGGTGTCATCGTGGAAAGTGGTAATTTTGATTGGAAGAAGAGTGGCAAATATGGAAATATTGCATTGCCTAATCCTAGTTATCACGGCATTTCGTTCTATGATGCTGTTGGAAAGGCTGCTTTCGTAACGTACATTAGAGCCATTCTTTTGCGTGACACTGGTGCAACGATTTCACCGTTCAATGCCTTCCTTCTGTTGCAGGGTCTTGAAACCCTTTCCTTGCGTCTGGAACGTCATGCAGAGAATACGAAAAAGGTCGTTGAATTCCTTAAGAATCATCCAAAAGTTGCAAAGGTGAATCATCCTTCTCTTGCAGAGCATCCTGACCATGCCCTGTATGAAAAGTATTTTCCGCACGGAGGAGCTTCAATCTTTACCTTTGAAATAAAAGGCGGAAAAGATGCTGCATGGTCATTCATTGACAACCTGAAAATATTTTCACTTCTTGCCAATGTTGCCGATGTAAAGTCTTTGGTTATTCATCCTGCAAGCACAACTCACAGTCAGTTGAATGATGAAGAGTTGAAAGATCAAGGAATTAGTCAGAGCACGATTCGTCTTTCTATTGGTACGGAACACATTGATGATATCATTGCTGATTTGGAAAACGGCTTTGCGAATGTAAAATAGTTGACGACATCGGAGAGTGCTTTATGAAATAAATGAACACAGGAGTACAGTATGGCAGACATTAAACAGAGTGCATTGGAATTGATTGGAAAAACACCCTTGTTGCAGTTAAATGGATATGCAAAAAAGAATGGCATTCAGAATGCAGTAATTCTTGCAAAACTGGAATATTTGAATCCAGCTGGTAGTGTAAAGGACAGAATTGCCTTGGCAATGATAGAGGATGCAGAAAAAAAAGGTCTTCTGAAGCCTGGTGCTACAATCATTGAACCAACAAGCGGAAATACCGGCATTGGACTTGCTGCCGTAGCTGCTGCAAAAGGATATCATGCAATTCTTACATTACCTGAAACCATGAGTGTTGAAAGACGCAATTTATTAAAGGCTTATGGTGCGGAGGTGGTTTTGACCCCTGCAAGAGAGGGAATGAAGGGCGCTATTGCGAAAGCCAATGAGCTTGCCGCCAATACGCCGAACAGCTTTATTCCGTCTCAGTTTACCAACACTGCCAACCCTGCTGTGCACCGAAAAACAACCGGTCCCGAAATATGGGAGGATACAGACGGAA
>JAFVDR010000337.1 GCA_017476165.1 Treponema sp.
AAAAGATAATCGCTTTGTTTGCTGCTGCTTTGGTATCTGCAGCAACTTTGGTATGTGCTCAGACAGCTGGCGACCCTACTTTGCAGGCAACAGACAGCTATGCAGACCGCACGACTCAGACAATCACTGTTGAAGACAAGTATCCAGAGCTGCATCCAACGGCTTCAAACGTAAAGATGTGGCTTGAGTACACACCTCTTACCGGTGAAGTCCGCTTTTACTATGAATGTCTTGCAGCAAACTATGAACAGGGCGATGCAATGAATACTGCCATGGGCGTGTTCCAGGATTTTGCTGCAGAACATGGCTACAAGCACTATTACTACAAGGCTAAGGACAAGAACAAGTGGTTCAAGGATGACTCTACTGGCGTAAAGCTTAGAATGGCACGCTACAGTTCATACGTATACTTTACAAAATAAAGTGTTGTAATGCTGGCAAAGGGAATATGGCATGGGTCATATTCCCTTTTTTTATTGATTTTTATGAAATTCCAGTGTATTCTATGGATGGAAACCTTGGTTTCAAATGCAAAGTACTATGACAATACGGAAAATACTGAGAAAAGTAAAAGAAATAGTAAAAAATCCTTTGACGTATCTGTGGATAGCTGTTCCTGTCGTCATGACGGTTCTTGTCCTGCTCATCTTTAAGTACGAAGCCGGTGTTTCCATGGAAAGCCTTGCAGACAGCCTGTGGAACTTTCTTGTCATCTTTGTAGCAGGCTATTATGACATTTGTGTTGTTACGCCGCTCGGTAGATTTTACAGTTTTATCATATTGATACTTGGCATATTGGTTGGCAGTGCCGTTACCGGTAAGATTGCATCTGTCTTTATGGATGCACAGATGAAAAAAGATAAGGGGTTGGCAAAAATCAAGACAATGGAAGGACATTTTTTACTTTGCGGATGGAGAGATGACTTTGAAAAGATTTTGGACAGCGTGTTAAAGTCGAATCCAGACATAACGCCTGAAATGATTGTTCTGGTGAATGATGCACCCGCCGAAGATGTGGAACAGTTGAGGGCTGAAAAGCGTTTTAAGGCAATAAGCTACGTTTCGGGCGATTTTTCTGATGAGTCCACCTTAAAGCGTGCCCATGTTGAAACTGCCACCAGAGCATTGATTATTGCAGACAGAGCGAAAAAGTTTTCCCGCCTTGAAACGGATTCCCGCACGGTTCTTTCAGCCCTTACCATTTCGAGCCTGAACCCGAGCGTATACATTGCGGCAGAAATTTCGGATGCAAAGTTCAAGAAGCACCTTGAAATGGCTCATTGCGATGAAATCATCATGACAACGAACTATGAATACAGCCTGCTTGCAACGGCTTCGAGTGGTGTGGGCTACAGCAATGTCATTATGGAGCTGATTGGCGATGATGCCTATTCTGGAATCATTATTGAAGACATTCCTTCAAGATTCATTGGAAAGACATACAAGGAATTCAAGGATTCCTTGGAACAGGATTCATCTTCCATTCTTATTGGTCTTTTGATGAATACGGGCAATTTTTACCAAAGGCGCAAGGAAGCCCTTCGCGAAGCCCAAAAGAATCCTGATGTCAAGAAGATTGTCTCTAACCTTCAGAAAGTAAAGCTTTTGAAAAGCAATGCCCCGCTTCTTGCTCCTTCTGATGATGTTGTCATTCAGCAGAGTACAAAAGCCATATTCGTAAGGGGAAAGGAGGCTGAAAATGAAAAAGACGGAAACTGACGCAGAATATGAACAGAAGCTGCTTGACAGGGTTGTAAAGCTTCCACTGTTTGCCCCGTTTGCCGAGCCGACCGAGTTCAATACAAAAGTAATGAAGCTCATTATCTCATGCTTTTCCATCAAGAAATTCAAGAAAGGTGAAAAAATAATCAAGGAAGGCGAGATTGGGGATGAATTTTACATTCTCCATTCCGGCAATGTCAAGATTTTCAAGAACACCCTTTCGGGGGACCGAATTGCCCTTGCAAACCTTTCTGCAGAGCAAAACGTTTTCTTTGGCGAAAACGCCCTCATCAGCACGAATACTAGAAGTGCGACTATTCAGGCTGCAACTGACTGCACCGTCATTGTCATGAACAGGGACGACTTTATGAAAATTGCTGAAATTGAACCTCTGATAGGCTTCCGCGTTACACTGTGCCTTGCCCAGCGCCTTGCCGACACCATAAGCAAGTCGAACAACGACATTACCACGCTCTACGAAGCCCTGTTCAACGAAATCGAAGGCGATTTGTAATTTGTCCGTGAGGCAATCTCTAAAAAATCAAATCGCAAAAAGACTTGTTTTGATGGGTCGCCTTTATCTTGTAAAATACACGTGGGACGTGTACTGTGCCATCCTGATGTTTTCTTCGGAAGATTGATCCCTAAAATACCGTGTTCGATCCTTTTCTTTGTAGTAGTATCGCTTGTAACCGTAATCTGCGGCAAAATCCGTGAACACGCTGATTGCAGTGTTCATTGCCTCGCCAATTTCAAAGTTTGAGGCAAGGCATTCGTAAAAAAGGCGGACTTCGTTTGTGAGGGGAGTATACTCAATCGTAATCTTTACACTCGGAGCCGTCGGATGCACGTCTGCATATTTGTCTTCTATAGTAATGGTTCTGGTGGTGCGGTCGGCATACCGGTCTGTTCCTAGCAGCGAGTCAATGTCTACTGCCGCCTGTGCATGCAGTTGGGGACTGAATGTTGCAAATACTGCGATAAAGAAAAACGTAAAAATCCTGCTGTACAAAATGTTCATGGTACTGAATACTCTTATGGAAAACTCGAAAACTTCTGTCTACGAGTTTATCTTAATCGATAAAGCCTGCATGTTCAAGTATGCAGCAATTATGCTCTGCACTGTACAGTTTTTTGCGTGTGTTTTGATTTTTTTTTCTGTTGCCTTGGAATGGCGAGGAAAATTCCGCCAGAAAAATTTTTTTTTCTGGCAGATAAAATTTTTTTTCTGGCGGATAAATTTTTTTTTCTGGCAGAAAAAAATTTTTTGCTGGCGGAAAAATGGAAAGATAGGAATACCCAAAAAATGCCCTCTTGACAAAACTGGAAAAATGTAAAACAGCATAATTGTTAAATCAACTCTGTTGCTAAATCAACTCTGTTGCTAAATCAACTCTGTTGATTATTTCCCCGTGATTTGGTAACATAATCCTATTGTTTTTAGGGTTGGTACACTACAGTGACAGATATTAAAACGCTCATAAAGAATCTCCATCCGCTGGAGACTAAAGTTCTCTTGAACTACAATTTGAAAGATGTATTGACATCTGACCGCCTTGTAAAGGAACTTGGATACAAGGAAGGTCATGCAAATCAGGCATTCAGCTGGCTTACCGGAAAAAATCTTATTTCTGAAACATCTCGTACTCCGCATGTATATTATGAACTGACTGATTTTGGCAAAATCGTTGCAAAAAACGGCTCTGCAGAAGAGCGCATCATTGCATATTTAAAGGAACATGGTCCAAAGCTGCTTCCTGAAATTGCAACGGGGCTTGCCCTTGAAAATAAGGATATCGGCTCTGCATTCGGTGCATTGAGCAAAGAAGGTGTTCTCAAGATGAATGCCGAAAAGAAGGCTGAATATACTGGTGCACCTGGTCCAAAGCGCATTGAAATTGCAAAAGGATTGATTCAAAAAGCACTTGCTGCAGAAAACAATCAGCTAGAGTCAACATCCCTTTCCAAAGAAGAGCTTGACGTAATGTCTGGTTTGACTAAAAAGCGTGGTGTAAGCGAAACGCCGTTCCGCACCATAGAACGCGAGACGGTATCATACAAATTGACCGGCATGTTTGACCAGGTTGTGGATGCCCTTAAGAAAGCTGGCATTACTGGTGAAGAAATCGGTGAGATTACGCCTTCAATGCTTGCTTCAGGCGACTGGAAAAAGGGTACCTTCCGCGGATACAACATTTCCATTCCTCCTGCACGTATCATTCCTGGACGTACGAATCCTTACGTACAGTTCCTTGAATCTGTTAAAGACAAGCTTTGTTCCCTCGGATTTGAAGAATTTGACGGTCCTCTGGTGGAAACAGAGTTCTGGAACGGAGATGCTCTGTTCATGCCTCAGTTCCATGCGGCCCGCGACATTCACGATGTCTACCGCATCAAGACACCGACACATGCAAAGTCTATCGAAGAACCGTATCTTTCAAACGTGCGCGAAGTGCATCAGAACGGCGGCAATTCTGGCAGCCGTGGCTGGAACTACCAGTTTGACAATGAATTTACGCGCCGCCTTATTATGAGAAGTCAGGGAACTGTTCTTTCTGCACATCAGCTGCACAAGGCAAAGATTCCTGGAAAATATTTTGGCATTGCCCGCTGCTTCCGCTATGACAAAGTTGATGCAACGCACCTTTCGGACTTTTATCAGACGGAAGGCATTGTTTTGGGCGAAAATGTAAATCTGCGCACGCTTTTGGGCTTTTTGCGTATGTTTGCTGTGGAAATTGCCGGAGCTACCGAAGTAAAGTATGTTCCTGGATACTTTCCATTCACGGAACCTTCCATCGAAGTTCACATCAAGCATCCAAAGCTCGGATGGTTTGAACTTGGCGGTTCGGGCATTTTCAGACCAGAGGTAACAAAGGCAATGGGTGTTGACGTTCCTGTTGCTGCATGGGGAATCGGCATTGACCGCATGGCTCTCATGGCACTTGGTTTGAATGACTTGCGCGAACTGTTCTGCGAAGACATTGAGCGTGTCCGTCTGCGTAAGGCAAAATTCTAAGTCAGGGGAAAGCTTTGGGCTTTCCGAGCAGGTTCATTTTCCTGCACGGGTTGCACTGCACTGACTGTGCTTTATAAAGTCGCCGCTACAGGCGACTTTTTTTATGCAACAAAGTGACTGCACGGAGTGTCATAAATGATGTATAATGGAAAGAAATTGGCAAAAATAGGGTGATATATGAATGCATTTAGCTATGATACTCCTGCACAGGACATGAAATCTTCGTTTGTTGTTGGAAACGGCCGCATTGGTGCCTGCCTGTATGGGGGCGTTGAGCATACTTTCATAAACATTATGGAAGAATCGGTGTGGAATTCAAGTGGCAAAGACAGGAACAATGTCAGTTGTGCCGGCAACCTGAAGCAGATTCATGAGCTTATTTCACAGTCTCGGAAAAATGAAGCCGATGCCCTTATCGAAGAAGCTGTATCCGGCGTACCCCGATATGATGCTTTTCTGCGTCCTTTTGCATGTTCCCTTGTCATTGACCACTATTCATCGTCGGAACGAAAACCCTTTGAAAATGTATCTGTGTACAAGCGGTCGCTTGATTTTGAAACGGCAGTTGCATCCATGTCTTTTGCTTCGGAAAGTTCCGTTCCCAGTACAGCCATTTTTTCTCGGAACACCGATGGAAGCAGCATCATGTATGCGCGCGAAGTCCTTGCTTCTGCTCCTGCCGATATTCTTGCGTTCCATGTGTCTGCATCAATTCCAAAGAGCATTTACATGCGCATACGTTTTGCGGATGACAGTGAAACGGGACGACAGTTTTCCCTTGGCGATGATGTCATTGCCGTTGAAAATACCGCAGGCATTCCGTTCTGTGCCATGGCAATTGTTTCTGCTTCTGGAGGAAAAGTCTTTGTGCGTGGAGGCTTCCTTATCGTAGAAGGTGCAGACGATGCCACTCTGTATGTAGATGTGGAGAGTGCTTTCCGCAACAGACATTATGCACGGAAAAACGGTACAGTTCTTTCTGCTCCTTTGCGACTTGCAGACTGGTGTTCTGACCGGGCACTGAAAAAATTGTGCTTTGCCTCATATCAACCGTATCAGGATTTCCGCACGGAACACATCATGGAATTTTCCCGTGCATATAATACTGTTTCCCTGTCGCTTTCCGATGATGCCGATACCGAGTGGAATTATGCACGGTATGTCCTGCTTTCGTTCGGCAGGACTCCCGGAACGTTGCCTGCCTTGCAGAAGGGTTCGTATTCTCTCAAAGATGTTGTGCCCGCTCTGCATGCACCGCTGTGCATGTGCGGCATGAAGCAGTTGATGCTCCCTTTGGTTCAGCTTTTGGCACGTGCATACCGCAAAGGCCGCAAGACGGCTGCCGTCATGTATCACTGCGGCGGCTACGTCATTCACAACATGCTTGATATATGGGGAGACAGCGTTTCTTCTGGAAATGACGGCAGCGATTTTACATGGATGATGGGGGCTGCCGTGCTTGCTTCTTCTGTGCGAGAATATTATGAATATTCGCTTGATAAAAAGTTTTTGAGGAAATACTTTTACCTGTTAAAGAATGCCTGCGATTTCTATGTTGATTTTCTTGCCCAGTACCCTGATTCTCCATTCGTGGACAGGGCAGTTGCAGCCCATCTTTTTTCGGCAACGCTGCGTTCTGTAAAGGACTTGTGCCTTGACGATACAAAGCCTGACATTGTATGCCTTAAGGAAATGCATGCAGCATTGAAGGCTTCTGCAGATGATAAAAAAGATCGTTGCAAGACTGACGATGCAATTGCAGCACATGCTTTGTTGCTTGCAGAAACGACAGAAAAGATTGTTTCAAGTGAATTGATTGATGATACTGTTGGCTCTAGCGTTGTAATCGCCTTGTTGCCGAAGAGTGCGGACTTGCAGAGTTCTGGCTCCATAAAGGGCGTATGCCTTAAGGGAAATCTTACGATGGATATTGAATGGAAAGGCGGTGCCGTTACTGCAGCACGGGTGCATGCAGATTCTGCATCCGATGTCGTTCGTAATATATGCATCTGCTACAAGGGCAAGGAATATAAGGCAATGGTAGAAGGCAAGTCGCTTGATGTAAAGAATGTCCTTCCTTCTACGATGTAGGTCTTGCCTATTCACTGTGGGGCATGCTTCGTACGAGTCTCAGTCCATAATTGGAATATGAGTAGTTGGGCATGTTTCTGCTTGGATATATGTGGCCGCGGAATTTGATGCGGCAAATCTTTTTGTCGCTGTAGATGCATCCACCTTTTAAAACTTTATGCTTTGATTTTGGAGAATAAGAATCCCAGCACCATTCCCATACATTGCCGCATGTATCATACAGTCCGTATCCATTCGGTTCTTTTTCCATGACTTCGTGGATTTTCCAAGAGCTGTTTTTTGAATACCATCCGCACTTTTCAATGTCAGTACTTCCTGCAAAGTCTCCGTCACGTCCGCCTTTTGCGGCATACATCCATTCTTCTTCCGTTGGAAGCCTGAATCCGTCGGCTTCTTTATTCCACTCGACAGTTCCTGCCGTTATAGCAGCACCTGAATGCATGGAATAGTCCCAGTCGTCTGGATTCGTGCTGCCGTTTACGGAATATGCAGGAGCAAGATTCAGTGCCATGCTGAGTTTATTGCAGAACACTATTGCATCATACCAGCTTGCAGTGTTTACAGGGAGCGTGTCGCCAATAAAACGACTTGCATTTTCCTCGATTATGGCATTGTACAATTCCTGCGTTACTTCTGAAACTCCGACGGCTATGCCTTTCTGCTTTAGTTCTGCCATTTTTATGGAAATGCCGTCTTGTACAGGCATATTAGTAAAGGAAATTTGCTCTGCGCTTAATGCAATATTTGCTACGATTGAGAATATAATGATAAATAAGAAAAAATGTCGTTTCATCTCTATATTCTTAGTATATCATGGACTGTGAGATTTTGCACTTTTATTATAACAAAAAAGGGCAGATTGCTCTGCCCCATTAATTTAGTTCTTTTCTAATTCTTTACGGATGTAATCTTCCCATTCTGTACCCTTGTAGCATTCTAAGACAGCTTCAAGGGCCTCGCGTCTTAGTGCTTTTGAATTGCTGTCTAGCTTAACAGGCTTCTGTTTTTCTATGGAATTAAAGGCATCGTAAAATCCGAAATAATATAGACCTGGCTCCACAGGAATTTTAACCGTAAGAGGACTGTTCTGTTCATTGAAATAGAAATTATAGCAATTGTAATCTCTCCATGTACGCAAAACATAGACAGAACCAGGACTTACCGGTTCAGACACAAAGAATTTTGTTTCCTTTGATGCCTGATCTGGATGCAGGATTATAGGCGATACTTCTGAAAATATGTAGTAGTTGGTCTTTGCCTTTAAATCTCTTCCAAAACCTCCGTAGAAGATAACGGAATTGTCGGGCGAACCTGTAACTTTTGTGTAGTCGATTATTCGTGAATGTCGGTTTCTTTTCCAGTCTGCTTTTACAAGCTCGTAATGGTCTGTTTCTTCATCCAAAAATTTCTGAGCCTTTTCAATGTTGTAGCTTACGGCAGTTTCCGAAGCGTAAAAGTCATTTTTTTCTTTTACGTTATAGGAAAAATCTCCAAGATACAGAGCATTAACTCCCTCTGGTACGTAAAAATTTATTGCAAGAGGAATTATGGTACAGAGCTTTGGGGTAGACATGAAATAGTAGAGTAGGTACTTTAGCTCTATATACCTGTCTTTCGGAATTTCATAGGTCATATAAAAGTACTCACCGTCACGGAACCTGTCTACTTCCTTTAAAGCTTTTGACATGCTGATGTCATATCGGAAATTTGAGTTCTTGTTGAATATTGGAGCAGTGTGTACGTTAGGCGAGTCCAACTCCTTCTGTGTCAAAAGCCGTGATTTTGCAATGAAGTCTTTGTCAAAGTCAGCCTGTACTATTATCTTACCAACAAGTATTACTTCGTTGGTATCTGGTCTATGAAAAACGCCATCCTTCTTTTTAGCTTTACCTGCCGACAGTGGTAGAAAGACAAACATAAAAACTAGGATAAAAGAGAATAACTTTTTCATTTTCTTTTATCTTCCCATTCATTCTTTCTTTTTTCCTTACGGTCTTTCTTATTTTGCTTAGCCTCTGCCTCAGCTTTTTTCAGCTCTTCTTTTATAACTGGCTCCCAAGCAGTTCCTGCATATAATTTTAGAATTTTTCTTAAGCAGTTAGGTCTTTCTTTTATAGATGTAAATCTTGGATTTTCAATCAATTCTCCGTCTACAAAAGTACTCATACTGTCGTAAAATCCGAAATAGTATATACCTGGTTTTTCGGGCACATCAACTATCAGAGGAGTCGTTTGGACAGTGAAGTGTGCCGAGCCTGTATAATTAAGCCAAAACCAAGACCAGTATTCAAGCATATACCTAGAACCTGGCTTCACAGGTTTCGATGCAAAGAACACTGTATGTCCCCAGCCTTGTATGTCAGGTTCAAAGTCTGGATTTATCTGCGTAAAGATAAAATCGTTGGGTCCACAAAATCCTCCGTAAAACAAAACGGAATCTTCTGGAGTTCCTATAATATTCGTATAATCGTTCATATACTGTGTTACTATTTCCCTATCTTCCTTTTTACCACCACCTGCCTTTCCTAGTATTTCAGCAAAGGCAACTGAAAACAGCACAGTCAGTACTGCAATAATCGAAATGATTTTTTTCATTTTAAACCTCTATTTTATTAAGATTCATATATTATACAGAGAATTTATTCCTATGTCAAAAACAACATATCAAAAGATTGCCAAAGTTTTTTTTATAAATCATCCTTGATTTTGTGGTTCGAATTTCAGAAATAGCCCACATCTCAAATTTTTCAAAAAATTTTTCAAGAATTCGTACAAAAATGCAACTTCTAGTGCAATTACAATAGTAAGAGGTTCATAATGAAAAACAAAAAATACCCGTTTCTAAGAGACGGCGAAGAAAAAGTGTTCAGTAAGGACATTCTGGACGAAGTTGCACTTCTAAAGGCACAGAACAGACACATCCCCATAAAGTGCGATGTTGGCTTTAAGCTGTTCCTTGCACGAGACACAAAGGCATCGCGTGCATGTTTGCGTAACCTGCTCGGTGACTTAATAGGAAGAACTGTCACAGAAGCTACCGTTACAAATGCGGAATTACTGCCAGACCTTATCGGCACAAAGAAGCCCAGAATGGATGTAAACTGCGTGTTCGATGGTGGTCAGAGGGCAGACATTGAGTTACAGCTGACATCACAGAAAGATGACCAGCGGTTACGCTCCCTCTATTATGCAAGCAAGCTTTATTCTGGCAGCATACGCGAAGGGGAACTTTACACGAGGCAAGGAACGTCTACCAGATTTTCCTTACCGACTATGATCCTTTTCATGACGGAAAGTTTCATCACCGTGCAATGATGCGCATTGACAACGGCAGCCTGTTCTCGGACAGGCTGCAGATAAGGTTCTACAACTTCAAGGTGCCGGGGTTCAAGGCTCTGGACGACATTCCCGAAGACTTGAAAAGTGCTGTGTTCTGGTGTAAATTCATATCAGACGGTATCGGGTCAACGGAACTAGCCTGATTTGCACGGCTTAACGGCATGAGCAAGGAGCTGGAAATGGCGGAACAGGCATGCAAAGAAATGACGGCAACGGAGGAGGAAAGGGCTTGGGCGTATCACCTTTCCATGGACAGGGCAGAAGTCGACTACAGGAATGGACTTCTGCTGGGAATGGAAGAGGCAGGAGAAGAAGGTAGAGAGGAAGGCAAGAAAAATCCCTGTGCATTTAAAATGTACTGGAATTCATTTGTGCTTGTGGAGTGGTTTCTAAACAGTAGGGGTGGCCGTAATGATTTGATGCTTTTTTGTTAGAAATGCATTTATCCCTTTAGCTCAATCCTTCGGCAATGCTTTTAAGTGATTCTGATGCTGCGGAAATATGCTCTGTCGCTTGGGAAAAACTTTCAACTCCAGCAGAAATTTGCTTTAGAGTAATGAGGATTTGCTCTGTTGCCGAAGCTTGTTGCTTGATAATCAAAGAGATTTTCCCCGCATTGTCTGCCGTTTTTTCAGAAGCATGCTGCATGCTTTGGAAACGCTCTTCAAGTAGTTTTGCATTGCTAACACCTGCTTCTATTTTTGAAGTACCGTTTTCACTCATCAAGATGAGGCTGTCGGAACTCTTTTCAATTTCTGTAATCTTTCCTTTGATTTCCTTTGTACCATCAATGATGCTGTCGGCAAGACGGCGGATTTCTGTTGCAACAATGTGGAAGTTCTTTCCTGTTTCTCCTGCATTTGAAGCTTCGAGTTCTGCATTGAAAGCAATAATCTTTGCCTGATCTGCGATGGAGTTGATCAACGTTACGATGTCCCAGATGTTCGTGATTTTATCGCCAAGTTCCTTAATGCCATCTATTGTGGTTACGTTTGCTTCAGCAATTTTCCTAAGCTGATCCACATTGTCTGCGATTAAAGCAACACCATCTTCAACATCTCCGTTCGTTTTTACTGCAAGTTCCGATACATCGGTGATTTGCCTTGAAATGTCCTCGCTCAAAGCCGTGCAGTCTTCCATTGTGGCAACAATTTCTTTTACCGCTGCACTCTGGTTCTGTGCTGTTTCAGCAGTTTCTTGTGAATAGGTTGCAAGTTCTTCTGTTTCGCTGTATATGTTTTTTCCCAATGCCTGGTCGCCTTTTCGCATTCTTTTTATGAGAGCTATGTTCAAAAGTGAACTGCACACCGCAAAGATGACGAGGGCTATTTCGAAAAGAATTATGGCTGTGTTGATTTTTCCCGTAAAATCGCTTATGGAGCCTTCTGCAACAATATACCAGTTTGCAGCTTCAATCGGTACTACTGCATAGTAGCGTCCCTTTGAAACGAATGATTTTGTTTTGCCGTCAAAATATTCGGCAGCTGAGCTTGGAATCCTGGAATCTGAAAGATAATTGTCTTTGGAAACTTTGCTGATGTCGTTGTTTGTTAAATACGTTCCGTCGGATAAAAGAAGGTATGCTTCTCCGCTGTTGGAAATCTTGATTGAGTTCATGATGTCGGTGAGTACTGAAAGCTGCAAATCAACAGCAAAAACGGCTTCTTGGTCTCCGTGAGGCACGGATTTTGCAACGGTTGCACAAAGTGTTTCTGTCATTATGTCAAGGACAGGATTGTTAAAAGTTACCGCTCCATGTGCGTTCAAGGCATTTACGTACCACACTTCATCGCTCATCTGCCAGTCGTTGGGAGGAATCCAGTCTGCACTGTCAAAATAAAATCCTCCCTTTTCAAAGCGGCTGATTTTTGTACCGTAGTAGGCGGACGCGGAGTAAGGCAATGTCGTACCAATTGAGTGAACGATGGCATCAATCGAGTCTGCATCGCGTTTAAGTTTTGCAAAGGATGCAAAGTTTTCACAGCCTGCAATAACAGGGTCTATGAACCCAAGAATATCGGACTTTAGTTTTTCAATCGAGGCTTTTGCTTCTGCTTCGGCTTGGTGCTTTATAACGGTTGTACATATAAGAGAAAGAATTGCACCTGCCATAATCGTTACTACGAGAAAAGGTATGAATGTGCCTAAAAAAAGAATGGTCAAATTCTTTTTCTTGCTGCCGTTTGAAGTGCCTTTTAAGAATTGTACTTTCATGTTTTTTATTATAAATCAGCTTTTTTTGCTTTTCAACTCAAAAAAAGCTCTATTGATACAAACTGCACATTTCATTATAATGCAAAAAAATTATAAAGAGGATGTGCAATGTTGAAGGGAAGACATGTTATTGAGCCTGGTGATTTGTCCGTCACTGAAATAAATGAAATTTGTTCTTTGGCAGAACAGATTATTGTTGATCCGGTTTCGTTTCAAGACGTGTGTCGCGGGAAAATTCTTGCGACACTTTTTTTTGAACCAAGTACAAGAACAAGACTTTCTTTTGAGGCAGCCATGCTGCATCTTGGAGGAACGGTTGAAGGATTTGCCGATGCCAGCTATACGTCTTCAACGAAGGGTGAAACACTTGCCGACACAAATCGTGTCGTAAGTTCCTACGTCGACGTTATTGCCATGCGTTCACCAAAAGAGGGTGCTGCTCTTCTTGCTTCTCAGTTTAGTACAGTGCCGGTCATCAATGCAGGTGATGGAGGTCACTATCATCCAACGCAGACGTTGACAGATATGCTTACCATACGGGCATTGCAGGGTGGATTTGAAAATCATGTCATAGGTTTTTGCGGAGACTTGAAGTTTGGACGTACCGTACATTCCCTTGCAAAGGCCATGAGTCGCTACAAGAACAATAAATTTATCTTTATCAGTCCGAATGAACTGCGCGTGCCGGAATACATTACCAAGGACATTCTTGAACCTGCTGGAGTGGAATATCGGGAGGCCGAGCGCCTTGAAGATGTCATTGGTGATCTGGACATCCTGTACATGACGCGCGTTCAGAAGGAACGTTTTTTCAATGAACAGGATTACATCCGCCTTAAGGACAGTTACATCTTGAATCAGGATAAAATGCGTCTTGCCCGCAAGGACATGATTGTCCTGCACCCACTGCCTCGCGTAAACGAGATTGCCCCTGAAGTTGACAGTGATCCGCGTGCCGCTTACTTTAAGCAGGTTCGTTACGGCATGTATGCACGCATGGCGTTGATTGCAAAGCTGACTGGATGCCTGTAATTGCATTTGGCATGGCACTTTAATTGAGGAGGTTTTCATGATAAATATTGCGGAAATAAAGAATGGACTGGTAATAGATCACATTAAGGCTGGAACAGGCTGGAAGGTATTCAAGTGGCTCAAGCTTGACAAGGCCAAGTTTTCGACTGCACTCATTATGAATGCCAGTTCAGAAAAGACGGGGCACAAGGACATGATAAAGATTGACAGCATCATGAACATTGACTACAGTGTCCTTGGCTACATTGATCCGGACATTACAGTAAATGTCATTCAGGATTCCAAGATAGCAAAAAAGATAAAGATGTCGCTCCCCGAAAAAATCGAGGGAGTCATACAGTGCAAAAATCCGCGGTGTATTACGATTACAGAGCACTATGTGCCTCAGGAATTCCGCCTTGTCAGCAGGGAAAAGAAACAGTACCGCTGCAAGTAGTGTGATGCACTGTATACGGCAGTAACCATCGGCTCTTTTGCAGAGGAAGAGTAATGAAGGATTTGTTGCTTATCCATAATGCCCGCCTTGTTGATTGCGAGCAGGACGTAAAGGATGGTGCCATGCTGATTCGCGGTGGAAAAATTGAGGGGATGCTCACAAAAGCTGCCGCAAAAAAACTGATGCAGGATGAGTCCGTCGGTGTATACGATGCTCATGGCTGTGTCGTTATGCCTTCGTTCATAGACATGCACGCCCATTTCAGGGATCCCGGACTTACTCAGAAGGAAGATATAGAAAGCGGTTCCAGGGCAGCCGCTGCAGGAGGGTTCGGTACTGTTGTCTTGATGCCAAATACGAATCCTGTCGTTTCTTCGCTGAAGATGGCAGAAGAAAACGACATAAAGGCAAAGAATATCGGCTTGTGCCAGGTTATCCAGAGCGTAAGCATTACGAAAGACTTTGATGGTAAAACGGTATCCCATATTGATGGGCTAAAGGCAAAGACCGTGCCGATCATTACAGAAGATGGTCATGAGGTAATGGACTCTGCTGTCATGTTGGAGGCTATGAAAAAAGCTGCAAAAAAGAATCTTATTGTGTCTTGCCACTGTGAAGATCCGTTTCTTGCTGAAGCCGCGCGCCCGCTGCGCAAACAGGCTCTCGATGCATTGGCTCAGGGGAAAAAGGCCAAGGCCGCATCGTTGCTGCATGAAGCTGATGTACTGCTTGCACTTGCCGAGGATTCTGCAACATTCAGAAATATTCGTCTGGCAGAAGAGGCTGGCTGTCACTTGCATTTGTGTCATGTAAGCACTGGTCAGTGCATTGCTGAAGTGCGTCGTGCAAAGGCAAGCGGCCTTGCCGTTACGTGTGAAATTACACCACATCACATCGGTCTTTCTGGAGACAAGGAGCAGAATGTGTTTCACATTGTCAATCCGCCCTTGCGAAGTGAAGTTGATCGGGTGTGCCTTATTCAAGCACTGCTGGATGGTACTGCTGATGTCATTGCAACGGATCATGCTCCTCATACTGAACAGGACAAGGCGTCTGGCAGTCCTGGATTCAGCGGTCTGGAAACGGCATTTGCCGTGTGCAATACAGTTCTTGTCAGGGAAAATGGAATGAGTCTTTCTCAACTTTCGCGCATCATGTCGAAACGACCTGCCCATCTTCTTGGTCTTGATGACCGAGGTTCGTTGACTTCAGGAAACAGGGCAGATCTTGTTGTGGTTGATCCTGATGAGGAATGGGTGGTACACGGTCAGGAGTTTGCAAGCAAGGGAAAGTACACGCCTCTGGAAGGTAAGAAGTTGACAGGAAGCATTGTTGCAACTTTCTTTAACGGTGCAATGGTGTTTCAGCAGTAGGTGTATATGCAGTTTTCAAATATATTTGTTATTTTATTTTTGACAGGTACGGTTTTCAATTTTGCAATCAATGAACTGTTGGAATACATTGATTATCGTCACAGGGTAAAAGAAGGTTGCAAAGTTCCCAAGGAGCTGTTTGGCTACATGGACAGCAAACTGTTGAAAAAAACATGTGAATACGAAAATGAAAAGTATTTTCTGTTCATTCCAAAACATATTGCAGAATTCATTCTGACGCTAGTTCTTGTCTTGAGCGGATTCTATGTGATGTTGTTCAATACACTGTTTTATCATGTAAAAAACATATACTTGACGTTAATCTTTTTTTCGTTCCTTGCTACTCTTCCTTCTTCCATCCTTTCGCTTCCGTTTGATTTGTATGGAGAGTTTTGCATAGAAAAGAAATATGGCTTCAGTACTATGACTCTGAAAATGTGGGTGTTTGATGAAATCAAGTCGTTGATTGTCGGTTTGATTATCACGGTGCCTCTTTTACTCATTGCCATTTTCCTGTTGCTTCACGCTTCTTCATTCTGGTGGTTGCTGCTGGGAATTGTGTATGTTGCATTCAGTCTGATTCTTTCATGCGTGTATCCTGTGCTGATTGCACCTTTGTTCAACAAATTTTCTCCGATAGAAGACAACCTTTTAAAGGCAAAGCTGGAATCGCTTTTGAAAAAGACTGGTTTTGAGTCTAAAGGCATCTTTATGATGGATGCCTCGAAGCGAAGCCGTCACAGCAATGCCTATTTTACAGGTTTCGGCAAGAATAAAAGAGTTGTCTTGTACGATACGCTCATGCAGCAGCTTTCCAGCGATGAAATTGAAGCTGTTCTTGGACATGAACTGGGGCATTACATGCATCATCACATCATAAAGCGTCTGTGCGTAATGATTCCTGTCGTATTTGTGACTCTGTTTGCCGTGAGCTATCTCATACAGATTCCTGCCCTCTACCGAGGATTTGGTTTTGCCCCCGAAACATCAATGACGGTGCTTGAAGATAATACCATTGTTGAAAAAGCATTGCCTTACATTCAGTTCATAGGCATCTTTCTGTTGAATTTTGTGTTCGAAGGCTTCGGTATTATTGCATCCTTTATAGGAAACTTTTTCAGCAGGCGCGATGAATTTCAGGCAGATCGATACTCTGCTGAAATATGCGGAAACAGCCGTCCCTTGGAAACAGCATTGATTAAGCTGAACAAGGAGAATCTTGCGGAAGTGACTCCGCCTAAAATATACAGCATGATATACTACAATCATCCACCGTTGCTGGAACGCATCCGTGCCCTTTCAGAATACGGTAAAAAGGAATGAGGAAAGCTCCAAAAACTTCAGTTTTAAGGCTTTCCATAAAAAAAGAGCCCAGATAATCTCCGGCACCGCAACAATCTAGATACCGTTGCTTTCTTCCGAATCTGGCGGGGTTTTCTAGCTGTTGCGTGCAGAGCATCTGGACTCAAACGGAAAGAGGGGGATTCGAACCCCCGATACCCTTTCGGGTATGCACGCCTTCCAAGCGTGGACCTTAAACCACTCGGACATCTTTCCAAACTGTACTCTGTCAAAATTTAAAAGAGCAAAAAAAATACAGGACTTTTTGAATTAAAGGAAAAGCATACTTCTAAGAAACATTTGAAGCTTTCCCTCTTTAACTAGGCACAATGCCAGAAAGCTAGTTAAAGAATCCAAAAACCTGTAATAATTATGAGACTGGGCGGGTTCGAACCGCCAACCTTCGGCTCCGCAGGCCAACACTCTATCCAGTTGAGCCACAGTCTCAAAAAAAATCCTAACAGATATACCTCTGCCTAAGCAAGTTGTAATCCTGTTTCGGTAGCGGAGGCGACAGGGGTTGAACCTGCCCGGCCCTTTTAGGAACCGACGGTTTAGCAAACCGTTGTATTACCGCTCTACCACACCTCCAAACTCCTAAAAACCTTTTAGGAAACGGAGCGAGAGGGATTTGAACCCCCGATACCCGAAAGGGTATAACGGTTTTCAAGACCGCCGCGTTCGACCACTCTGCCATCGCTCCAATCAATTGTATAGAGACTATACAATGAAAATGATATTTGTGTCAAGTGAATTTAATAGAAAAATAGTATGTATTAAAATGAAAAACAATGATATACTGCCAGTCAGGAGGTTGCTCTATGGGAAAAACGAATTTTTTCTTCGGGATATTGGCTGCTGTTGTCGGACTCATCGTTCTGATAGCTCCAGAAGCAAGTATCAAGGTTGTTGTTGTATTGCTTGGTGCTGCCGCGGTGATGAATGGATTTTATGATTTACTGAAGGTCCGCAATTTCATGGACACTTCTCGTTACAAGCTGAACGTCATGATTCACAGCCTGATAAGCATTGCCATTGGTTTGCTTGCAATTTTTTTGCCGTTTGTCTTGTTCAACACTGCCGAAGCTGTGTTCAGGCTCATGCTGTATGTTTTGGCTGTCTATATGATTGTCGCCGCTGTCATGCGCTTTTTCGTGTTTGCAATGCTCAAGGGAGAAGGGCTGGGTGGAAACATCTTTTTGCTTGAATCCGTGAGCGAAGTCATTGCCGCTGTTTTGCTGTTCATCATGGCTTCTCAGCACATTGGCATCATCATAGTCCGCATTTTGGGGCTTGCAGTGTTTGTTCTTGGTTCCTGCTATGCAATATATGCGTATCGGAATGCATCTATTGTCATCGAGCCGGAGAGTGTTGAAGATGATGTCGTTTCAAGCGAAACAGTTGCTAACGAAAAGCCTTCATCAGAAACAGTGCATTCCAACGATAACGACTAATTAAAAGAAGGGAGGATTTTTTTTATGGCTCACTGTATTGTTCCCGAAGCCGAAGAAATAGTGGACAAGGAGTTTACTGTTCTTGATAAGGGGTTTGTCCGCCTTGTGGACTATTACGGAAGTGATCAGCGGATTGTACAGTCTGCACGTGTTTCATATGGTGCCGGTACAAAAACGGTCAGTCAGGATGCAGCCTTGATAGACTATCTTTTGCGCCATCAGCATACATCTCCTTTTGAACAGGTTGTGTTTACGTTTCACTTGAAAATGCCTATTTTCGTTGCCCGTCAGTGGGTGCGCCACAGGATGG